>NZ_DF968264.1:0-64866 GCF_001270025.1 Streptomyces azureus
GTGAAGTCGTTCGTGTGGGACGGGCTGATCGTCGACGGTGTGTGGGGCACGATCAAGGGCCTGGGCACCCTGGTGGGTTTCGGCGGCTGGGACGCGATGGGCCAGGCGTGGAAGGGCCTGGCACAGCTCGCGACCGGCCTGGTGATCACGGCCATCCCCGGGGCGAACGCCCAGTTCTGGACCCTGCCGGACGACAAGCTGCCCTCCTGGCTGCGTGATTCGCGCACGGCGATGAAGGAGACCGGCAAGGCCCTGGTGGCGTGGGATCAGTGGGGCAAGAACCCCGCCCGCGCGGCCGGTGCGGTCACCTTCAACGTGCTGACCACGGTCTTCACCGGCGGCGCGGGCGGCGCGGCGGCGGGTGCGGGCAAGGCCGGCGCGGTCGCCAAGGCGCTGTCGGTGGCGGGCAAGGCCGGCCGGGTCATCGACCCCATGACCTACATCGCCAAGGGCGCGGGCGCCGGTTTGTCGAAGATCGGCGACATCACCAAGGGGTTGAAGGGTGCCGGCACCATCGACATCCCCAAGCTGCCGGAGAACGCGGTCACGCTGCCCGAGGGCACGGTCATGCTTGCCGACGGCACGGTACATCTGCCTGAGGGCGCGGCCCTCCCGAAGGGCGCGACGAAGCTGCCCGACGGAAATGTGCGGCTGCCGGACGATGCCCCGGTCCTGCCCGAGGGCACCACGAGGCTGCCCACCCCGGAGGGCGCCCCGGCGCGCTATTACGACCCGGACGGCAACCTCCTGGACGAGCACGGCAACGTCCTGCAGAAGTCGACCGACGGCCCCGGCGATGTCGTCGACCAGCCCGGCACGCCCGACACCCCCGGCACACCGGCTTCCGGCGCGGACACCCCGCGGGTGCCCGCGCCGGCCAGGGAACCCGCCCTGGTCGGCGCGGGCACCCACACCGCGGAGCAGGCCGGGCAGCACATCCGCCTGGGCGACAGCCTCGAAAACAACCTCGGGGATGTCGGGCGAGTCGACGAAGACGTCCCCACGACACCCGCTGTCCACGCGGACAGTGACGTGCCAAACGGCCACGCAGGCGGTGACATGCCACCTGGAAGCAACCTGGGGGATGCTCTCCCTGACGGAAACACTGGCCACTTCCCGGGCGGCGGAGTCGGCGACAACATGCCGACGAACAGCGTCGAGCCCCACGTCCCCGCTGGCGCCGGAGACCATGCGGTGCCCGGCACGACGGCGGGCGACCACCTGTCGGGAGGCCACGCCGACGGGGTCAGCACTCCAGGTCGGGACCTGCCGGGCGATGGCAGCGCATCCCCTCTTCCCAGCCACGCCGCCGAGCTGCCCACGGGGGGAAGCGGCTTGGACGGCCTCGGCCGAGCCGGGGACAACACGCTCGGCACAACAGGCGGTTCCGGGGACGTTCCGTCCGTATCGGGGCACCCGTCGCCTCCTGAGCGGCCCAGCTTCATGCGGGACGGTGACAACCCGTACGGGCCTGAAGGCTCGCTGACACGGGAGCAGATCCAGGAGATCCAGGTCTACCGCGCCAATCAGGAACCCGGCTACTTCGAGGACTTCTACAAGTCGAACGGGAACCGTAAGAACCTTGAGTTCCTGGACGAGAGCGGGACGACTCCTCCCCAGTTGACCCGGGAATCGCCCCGGCATCCGTGGGTTACCGTCAAGGACGCCCCCGAGCCTCTCAAGCCGCACTATCTCGGCGACGCGACCAAGGTCGGGCGGGAGACCGCTAGCCCAGAAGCCCTCAAGCTGCTCGACGAGGCAGCGGCCAGTCGGCATCACGCCATCGCATATGACCAGGCGGCCGGGCGCCACAAGGCCGAGGCCGTCGAAGCGCACAAGCACGGCCCTACGCCCGAGACGGAATTGACCCGACTCGAGCGCACGAACGAGTACAGATCCGCGCACACAGACATGCGGGACAGTGCGGAAGCCTACGGTGAGGCCATCGCCGAGCACCACGTCGTACCCGAGCGTTACCCGGGTGCCACCCGCGAGACCCTGCACGGCCCCTTGAACGGCAACGACCAGTTCGACCAGGTGTGGAAGCGCGAGGACGGCGGATACGTCGTAATCGAGGCAAAGAGCAGCATCGAAACGGACTTGGGTGCCCGCAACCTGCCCAGCGGCAAGCGGGTGTCGCAGGGTACCAGAGAGTATTTCCTGGACATCATCCAAGAAATGAAGAAGCGCGGTGAAACCATTCCTTCCGAACGAAGGTTGGCGCGACAACTGGAAGACGCACTGGACGAAGGAAAGCTGGACTACCTTGTTGTCAAGGGCCAGAAGAACGCCGGTACGTACAATGGCTACTCAATGAGGGAGTTCGACATCACCGAGAGGAACGCACCGTGAGCGTCACCATCGCCCGGCACGGCGAACCCGGCCCCCAATCCGCAAGCTGGGCTGAGGCACTCGGAGAGGACGTCGCAGCGGATGCGGAAAAGGTCGAGCGCTTGCCCGGAAAGATCGACTTCATGTTCCGGACAGCTCTGCTGCACCTGCAGGCCCGGTGCACGGTCGATCCCCGGGCCGCCCAGCTCGAAACATGGGAAGCGACTGTCTCCGCCCTTCAGATCGGTTCCGCGCTGTTCGCCGCCACGGGGCAGGCCGACGGCACCGTTGAGTGCCGCATCAACCACAAGGTCCGACGGGTCCCGGCCATCGGCCCCCGCCCGTACGCCGATGCCGGGAACTGGCTCACCACGTTCTGGCTCGCCATCGTCTGCCGCGATCAGAAGCGCATCACCCAACTCTGCGAAATTCCGGTGGACCGGCTGCGCTCCCCCGACGGCCAATTCGACGATTACGTCTATCACTGGGTTGCTGCCCTCCAGGCCTACTGGCTCCAAGGGCCCGGCCTGGTGGACGAGCTGACAAACACGTTCCAGAAATCGCATCCCGATGTCGCCACGCTTGCGCCCCGCGACCTGCTGCAGAGCGTGCTGTATCCGCCGATCAACCTGTTCCACCGCTTCCTACGCAAGGACCACGACGGCTTCAACCAAGCACTCGTAGAGGCACTCGAACTGCACAAGGCGTTTTGGACGGCGGATGAGGACAGGGCCAAGGACCCCGAAGGCCGGATTGCTCTCGGGCCGCTCGCCATCGCCTGCCTCGCCTACGACGGGGAGATTCCGATCCAGGTGGTCTCGGATTACCTGCCGAAGCATCTACTCGAGCGCGCCTGGTTGGGCGAGTTCGAGACCTGAGTTTCCGGCCGTCCGATGGGGGTGTTCGCCCGCACGGGTGGGCAGTGGGGAATGAACCCCCAGGCGTCCCATTTTGGCAATCGCCGAAGGAAGAGGGGAGGGCGCCCATCGAGGAGCCGTTGGACTCGCGGGGTGGGCTCGCCGGTGTGGGAATGCCCGACAGTCAGGATTCATGGGAACCGAGCACCCTAGTCGCCCAGCTGCTCTTTGTGGACTTTGACGGAATGTCATCAGATCCCGACGAAGTCATCAGCGATGGTCTCGACGGCGGTTACATGGACCGCTCCGAGGCCCTCGGGCAAGTGCTGGGAGATTCGGATGAGGACCCGGCAGGGCGTTTTCTGGCGTGCGTCGCGCTGACACGCTGGGGTGACGCGATCGGGTACGAAGAGGTGGTCGTTGCCGCTCATTCGCCCGGAGCAGTCGCCTGGCGGGGCGCCTCGTACGACAGGATGCACGGGAAGGACGACACCTTTGGAGTGCTCGCGGACGCTGTGGGAGACAGCATCGACATGGTGGACGAACGCGGCACGGGTGCCAAGCGGGTGAGGGCCGCAGAGGCGTTGTTCGGAGTGGTCGACTCCGAACGCAGCCGATGCCGTTCGCTTCCCCGCGCTGCCCTACGGCACGTGCCGGGAAGCGTTCGGTTCTGCCGCCCGCAACGGCATCTTCACCAGCGTTCCCGACCTGTTGACGAGGAGTTCGGGAATGTCGTCCTCGTAGAACCGCACTTGGCCGATGACTCCCTCGGTCTTCGCGTTGAAGGCGAGCATGTCCGCCAGTGCGACCAGTTCGGGGAGGAGCTCCGCGTGGATCTCCTGCCGGGCCGTCAGGGACCAGTGGTCGGCGCCCTGGAAGAGCCGGCCGGTCAGCAGTCCCCCGATGCGCGCCGCCGGGCCCCGGTCCGCGAGCAGGGGGACGAAGTCGGGCCAGTCCGCCTCGCTGCTGCCGTCGTCCGCGCTGTCGCCCTCCACGTGCCGGCGGAGGTGCGCGAGTACGGCCTCCGGTACGGTCGGCGACAGGTCGAGGGCCAGGTCCACGGCGAACACGTCACTCATGAGGGGTGGGTCTAGGATCCGTCGCCCCGGACGAGCCCTGGGGGCGCCAACCGGGCGGGCGAGGGCCGGAATCGGCATGGGACACCCGGCTCATAGGCTCGAGGGCATGACACCGGACAACGTCGCCGACCCCGAACTGCCGATGCTTTCCGCGGCGCAGGCCACGCACTTGCGCGCACTCGCGGCTCCGCACTGCCGGGACGGACACCAGTACTCCCTCGACTCCTTGGCACACACGTGCAGCAAGACCCCGGAGGAGCACTGGCCCGACCTCGTCGCCGCACACTTCGGCCGCTTGCAGCAGGCGAGCCAGGGCGATGAGAGCGTGGCGGAACTGCTCCGGGGTGCCCACGCCCGGCTGCTGCCCGTCGATTCGATCACCCCGGAGCTTTCCGGTGCCCTGCGGTACGCGCGGGTCGTGGCCGACGGGCTGGTCCTCGCCTACACCCTGGACGGGCCCACCAGCGTGCGGATCCTCACCGACCGGGACGTGGAGCGTGCCGGGCTTCAGGCCCTCGGGGAGGCGGCGCGCGCGAATCTGATGCGCGTGCCCGTGCGGCACGATGAGGTGGGCGTCGAGGGGCAGGCGAGGCTGCACTCCCTGTACGGGGACTCCCCGTTCGTCGCCGGCAAGGCGCTGTTCCTCGAGGAAGTGGCCTGGAAGGTCGTCGGCGAGGGACTCCCGGACGCCGGTGCCCTGGTCGTCGTGCCGACCCGGCACAACCTGGTGTACCACCCGATCACCGACGCTTCCGTGGTGGATGCCGTCAACAGCCTTGCCTCGTACGCGCTGGGTGCTCATGAGGACGGGCCGGGTGCGCTCTCACCACGCGTCTACTGGTGGCACCGCGGCTCCCTGACGTCGCTCACGGTCATCGATCACGACACGCTCACGTTCTCCGTGCGGCCACCGTCGCACCTGCTGGGCCTGATGAAGGGCCTGGTCCGCCTCGACGGGGCCGGCCGTCTCGCCACCCGCGCCACCGCTGAGCCTCCCGCGCTCGGTGAACTCATGTGCAACGCAGCGGAGTCGATGGACCGCCTCGTGCGGGACCCGGCAGCACTGGGCGACGTGTTCCGTTCCATCCTGGCACTCGCCCACGCGCGCTGCGCCTACGATCCGGACGTCGCGCACATCGACACGTGGGACGCGTGGGCCACCGCGACCCGGCTGGGCTCCGCGCTGTTCACCGGCGCGCCGTCGCAGGAGTGCCGCCTGGGCGAGGACCGCGTCTGGCAGCTCCCCGCTCTGCCCGCGGAACCGCCCGCTGACGCGCGTGCCTGGCTCGATGCCCTCTACCTCGCGATCGTGTGCCGTCAGACCGACCGGATCAGCCGGCTGTGCCGGGTGCCGCTGGAGGTGCTGCGTCAGGACGACTCCGTGGACGAGTACGTCCTGCACTGGATCGACACGCTGCAGGCCTACTTCTCGAACGGCCCCAGCATGGATGACGTCGTGAAGAAGCTGATCGCCACCATCGAAACGTCCGGGCGGGACGGCGTGACCCAAGCGCCGCTGGAGTTCGTGAACGGGATCGACTACCAGCCCGCCGCCCTCTTCCACCGGCTCATCGCACGTGACCACGACACCTTCGCCAAGGTGCTCGCCGAAGCTGTCGCGGAGCACGGCAGTTACTGGGGCGCGTCGGCGGCCCCGCGCGCCAGGGTGGCACTCGGGCCGCTCGCGCTGGCGAGCCTCGCCTACGACTACGGGTTTCCCGTCGATCTCGCGCAGCCGTATCTGCCCAGGCATCTGCTCAACCGCGAACGGTTGGAGGAGATTTCCTGACGACAGGCCGCAGACCTGGCTAGAACAGGCTCAGCAACGCCTCCGCCGGATCCGGCAGCCCGTTCCCCCCGTCCGGCAAGGGTAGTTCGAACCACACCGTCTTGCCCCGGGGCGTACGGCGGGAGCCCCACGCCGCGCTGAGGAGGCCGACGAGTTGGAGGCCTCGGCCGCCCTCGTCGGTGTCGCGGGCGCGGCGGCGGCGGGGCTGGACCAGGCCGGAGTCCCAGACCTCGCAGACCAGGGTGCGGTCCAGCAGCAGACGGAGCCGGATCTCGCCCTCGCCGTAGCGCAGGGCGTTGGTGACGAGTTCGCTGACCAGGAGCTCCGTGGTGTCGACCAGGGGCTCCATGTCCCAGCTGAGCAGCTGGGCACGCGCGTACTCGCGGGCCCGGCCCACGCTGCGCGGCTCGCGCGGCAGGGTCCAGTCGCCGACGGACTCGGTGGGCAGGCCCTGTACACGTGCCATCAGCAGCGCGATGTCGTCCTCGCCGTGATGGGTGTCGAGGGTGTTGAG
Source organism: Streptomyces azureus (assembly GCF_001270025.1). Classification (NCBI taxonomy): domain Bacteria; kingdom Bacillati; phylum Actinomycetota; class Actinomycetes; order Kitasatosporales; family Streptomycetaceae; genus Streptomyces; species Streptomyces azureus. The sequence continues at coordinate 6,571 of NZ_DF968264.1, forward strand.
GACGTGGTCGCAGACGTCCTCCAGCGGCTGGGTGGGGTCGGCGAGGGCGCTCACGAAGGCCTGGAGGCCCTCGTCCAGGGGATGGTCGCGGCTCTCGACCAGTCCATCCGTGTAGAGCGCGAGCAGGGCGCCCTCGGGCAGTTCGACCTCGACCTCCTCGAAGGGCTCGCCGCCGACGCCGAGCGGCATGCCCGGCGGCACGTCGAGCATCAGGGCCGGCTCACCCGGTTCGACCAGGACGGGCGGCAGATGGCCCGCGTTGGCGAAGGTGCAGCGCCGGGTGACGGAGTCGTAGACGGCGTAGACGCAGGTGGCGAGGTACACCTCCGACAGGTCCGCCTCCCGGGGGCGGCGGGCCGCCCTGGTCGCCTGCTGGACGCCGCCGGGGGCGCCGAGGCCCCGCGCGATCTCGTCCAACTGGGAGAGCACCTCGGCCGGTTCTATGTCGAGCTGCGCCAGGGTGCGTACCGCCGTGCGGAGTTCGCCCATGGCGACGGCGGCGCGCAGGCCGCGGCCCATGACGTCGCCGACGACCAGCGCGGTGCGGTGCCCGGGGAGTTCTATGACGTCGAACCAGTCGCCGCCGACCTCGCTGGGCCGGCCGGTGTTGGCGTTGCCGGGCAGATAACGGCAGGCGATGTCGAGACCGGAGGCCTCCGGGTCGCCGGGCGGGAGCAGGGACCGTTGCAGTATCAACGCGCGTTCGTGCTCGCGCCGGTAGAGCCGGGCGTTGTCGATGCAGACGGCCGCGCGCGCCGCCAGCTCCACGGCGAGGTCGCGGTCCCGGTCGCCGAACGGCTCGCTGCCCTTCGTGCGGGCGAACTGCACGAGCCCGACGACGGTGTCGTGGGCGACCATCGGCACGGCGAGCGTGGACTGCACGAGCCCGCCGTCCTCGCCGGGAACGGTCTGCGGGCGGGCCGTGCGCAGGGCGTCCGCGCAGGGCGAGTTGAACGGGTAGTGGTGGACGGCACCGACCGCGACGGGCACGCCGGTGCCGGTGAAGGGCGCGTCGGAGACGGCGCTGGCGAAGGCCACCCGGCGCAGTTCGGCGCTGCCGTCGGCGAGCCCGGGCGGGGTCTCGTCGCCGACCAGCAGGCCCTGGTAGAGGTCGACGGTGGCCAGGTCGCAGAAGCCGGGCACGACGACGTCGAGGAGCTGCCGGGCCGTGGTCTCCAGGTCGAGTGAGTTGCCGATGCGGGCGCCGGCCTCGTTCAGCAGGGCGAGGTTGCGCCGGGCGGCGGCGGCCTCGCGGGCGGCGGCGCGGCGCGAGGTGATGTCCGTGCCGAGCCAGGCGATGCCGATCGGCCGGCCCGAACCGCTGTGCACCCGATAGAGGTTGACGGACCAGTGGCGGCGCTCGTCGGAGCCCGGCACGAAACCCGTGACGTGCATGTCCGTGATGGAGTTGCCGGTCTCCAGCACGCGGCGCAGCGTGGCGGCGACCCGCTCGGCCTCGCCGCGCTGGAGGTAGTCGTGGACGCCCTTGCCGCGGTGGTCGTCGGGGTCACCGCCGAAGATGGACGCGAACCTCTGGTTGGCCCGGCGGACGCGCAGGTCGGAGTCGATCAGCAGGAAACCGAACGGGGATTGACTGAAAATGGCCTGCGAGGCGGCGAGGTCGGTCTCGATGCTGCGCAGCGTGCGCACGTCGACGACGATGCAGACGGCGGCCTTCTCGCCGTCCTCGGTGCGCGTCGGCATGACGTACACCTCCGCGAGCCCCTCGCGCCCGCACTCCCCCTCGGCCTCCTTCGGCATCCGGAAGGGCACCACACCGGTCCACTCGCGGCCGTCGAGGATCTCCGCCATCTTGCGCATGCCCCGCTCGCGCAGGCGCGGGTCGATGAACGTCTCGATGGGGTCCATGCCCACGGCGCGTTCGGCTGGGATGCCGAACAGGTGCTCGGCGCGCAGGCTCCACTGGTCGACGAGCCCGTCGGGGCCGATGGAGAAGGACGCGACCTTGATGTAGTCGTAGATGGATCCCGGGGGACTGCTCTGCCACATGGCGTCCCCGGGCTGCACCCCGTCAGCCGCGAGCGCACCTCCCACCGCGGAAGCCAGGCCGTCCGCGGCCATCGCCCTAGCGCCCTCCGACGGGTCCTCGGACTCCGTGGCCCTCGCTGGTATCTCGCTCACGCGAACCGTCCCCTCCAGCTCACCGCGTCCGGCACCGGTCACCGGGGGCGGCTGCCCGCAGTATCCAGCACTACGGTGCCGCACAACACGGTGTTCACGATCACAGCACGGTCCCGATGGTTTTTGGACCGGACCGTGACAACACTTCCAGTCTTCTAACCAGGGGACACGTCGTCGAATCCCGTCCGTCGGCAACCGCCACTGGCCTGAACCATTCACTCGACAGCGGCAGGGCGGACGTACACCGATTTTTCACTCCGGAACCGCGAGTTCGAACCACACGGTCTTGCCCACGTCGCCGGGCCGGGTGCCCCAGCGACGGCAGGAGGAGGCGACCAGTTGGAGCCCGCGGCCGCTCTCGTCCTCGGGCGTGGCGGCGCGCTCGCGGGGCGGGTCCGGGAGCGAGTCCGAGACCTCCACCAGGAGGACGCCGTTCAGTTCGGAGGGGCGGACCAGGCGGACGCCGATGGGGCCCGTGGCGTGCCGCAGGGCGTTGGTGACCAACTCGCTGACCAACAACGCCGTGAGGTCGGCGAGGCTGTCGAGGCCCCAGCCGCGGAGCCGGCCGCGGACGGCCTGACGGGCGGTGCGCACGGCACCCGGCTCGGCGGGAAAGGTCCACTCGGCGCGGTCACCTTCGGTGTCGATCACGCCGATCACTTCCCCGGCAGCGGGCCCGCCCATGTCCTGTTTCATGGGGTTAATGGGCACATACCCGATATCTGGAGCGGAGTACCGCGCGAGTAGCGCACAGTGGCACGAAAGGCACAAGGGGCGCCCGTTCGGCCGCCTTCGGGCCTCGCACGCCCCCGGTTGGCCTCAGGCGCCAGGCACTTCTCCGGCGCCGGGGCCGCCGAGAGGCCCCAGATGCGCGAGAGTCTGCCGTACCGCGGGCACGTCCTGGTCGAGCCAGTCCACGTCCCAGATCTCGTCGGGGCCGAGCCAGCGCAGTTCGTCGTGGTCCTGAAGGGGCTTGGGGGCGGCGGAGCCGGGCCGCAGGCGCGCGGTCCACACGTGCAGGACGTAGGGCGACTTCAGCGGCCACTCCCCCGGGACACGCCCGTCGGCCTCGGCGTCGACGCCGAGTTCCTCGCGCAGCTCCCGTACCAGCGCCGCGTCGGCCGTCTCCCCCGGCTCGACCTTGCCGCCGGGCAGCTCCCAGCGCCCGGCCAACTCGACGGGCGCGCTGCGCCGGGCGGCCAGCAGCCGCCCGTCGTCGACCAGCGCGGCACCCACGACGACGATCCGCTCACTCATGCGGGGAGCCTACGGGAGCGCGGCCGGACACCGGCTCGGAGCACAGGCACGCCCGAGGTCAGTCGTGCGCCCCGCCCTGCCCGTTCTGACCGAGCCGCTCGACCCAGTACAACTGCTTGTGACCGCGGCCGTCGAGGCTGTCCGCGATCTTCTGGGCCTCGGCCCGGGTCGCGTACCGGCCCACGCGGTAGCGGTTGCCGTTGTCGTCCTCTCGTATCACGAGCCAGGGAAGAGTGATCGTGCTGTCGTTCATCGCGCCCCTCCACTTCCCACCCGCGGCCTGTGCCGTGCCCCACCCGATAAGGAAACCGCAATGCGCATATGCCCGAGCCTACGCCTAACCTTCACGCAGCGAATACGGCTTTTCACAAAGAGGTACGCAACCAGCCAGAACGCAGGGGGCGCACGACAACGAACGCGCCGTCCGCGCACCTCGACGCACCCGGTCGGAGACCTACCGCATGCGCCGCCGCCGACCTGCGAGAACAACGGCCGGCCAGGAGAGGCGAACCACCCCGGCCGAGGACGGATCCCGCGGTGATCGTGTGAGCGGGGCGCGCGGGGAGCGCGCCACGGGGCGGATGTGAGCGTTCGCTACTTGACCGGAAGGTGGTAGGCGACCCGGTACCGATCAGCCGGGACGACCACGTCGGCCGTCTCGACCGCGCGGCCGGAGGCGTAGAACGTGCGCTGGATGACCAGGACCACATGGCCGGGGACGCCACCGAGGACGAGCAGTTCCTCCGCGAGCCCGGGGCGGGCGCCCACCTCCTCGGTGACGTTGTCCACGATCACGTCGATCGCCCGCATGCGCTCGACGACGCCCATGCCGCCGAGCGGCCCCTCCTCCGGCAGCATCACCGGCGTACGGCCCGTGACGGCGAGCGGCTCCCAGGAGGTGGAGAGCATCATCGCCTCGCCGCCCTCGCGGTAGAGGTACCTCGTGCACATCACACGCTCGCCCGGCTCGATTCCCAGCCGCTCGGCGATCGCCACACTGGCCTCGGACTGCTCGCTGCCGGACTCCCAGGTGCCGCACCCCTCGCCGTCGGCCTGCTCCTGGCGGAACGGCGTGGCCCCGCCGGTCGGGCGGTATCCGGAGCGGGCGATGCGCCGGGGCACGGGCCGCTCGCGCACATACGTCCCCGAGCCGGAGCGCCCCTCGACCAGACCCTCCGCCATGAGTACCTTGCGGGCCTCCAGGGCGACGGTGTCCGAGACGCCGTACTCCTGGCGGATTCTGGCTTGGGAGGGGAGGCGGGTGTGCGGAGGGAGCTGACCGTCGACGATCTTCTTGCGGAGATCACCCGCGACGCGCAGGTACGCCGGCTGCTCACCGAATGTCACTGGCCGCTCCCATCAGCTTGTACAGACAGCAACAGCGTGGCAACCGTAGGTTGTGCGATGCAAGCAAAGGCCAGAGAATCACTCGATGTGATGACATAGGGGCCCCGAGGGCTTTACGCAGGCACTTTCTCCCCGCTATAGCGGCCGTCACACCTCGGCTTCGGAGTCCCCGCCCTCGGTCTCGCCCGGGGTCGGCGGGGCAGTCGCGAGACCGAGGGCCTTGCGCGCGGTGACGGTCGCCGGGCCGTCGACGTACTCGTACGCCTTGTCGTAGTACGTGTAGTACGCGTCCGGGTCACCGGCCGTACTCGCCTTCGACCACTGCTCGCGGGCGTCCTCCATGTCCTTCACCAGGTCGGCGACGGGCTGCTGGGCGGCGGACTGCCAGAAGTGCCCGCGCAGTGCCTCGACCTGCTCGCCGAGCACGTCGTCCATCTGCTCGGCCCAAGCCCGGTGGCCGGCGAGGTCGTCCTCGGGGGTCTCCTCGGGCTCCTCGTACAGCGCCGCGTCGACGGCGTTGGCCGTGGACAGGAAGACGACCTGGTCGCTGTCGAGCGTGGTGGGGTCGCCGCGCAGGGAGCCGGTCAGCTTGGCCTTCGCGTCCGTATTGCCGAAGATGCAGGTGATCGCGCGGTCGCCGTAACGCCAGCTGTCCTTCGAAGGCATGAGGTAATACACGTCGACGTCGGCCGGCATCGCCCAGGAGTCCATGGCGTACTGGTCCTGGAGCTCGTAGCACCGCTCGTCGGCGATGTCGGTGACCTCGGCGTCACCCGGGAACGCGCCGCCCGGCAGCCTCACGACCGCGAACACCTCGCCGTCGTGCCTGCCTTCGCAGGACACCGGGTCGACGTCGTAGGTGTCGCCCTCCAGACCGCCGGGCGCGTCGAAGCAGTCGCCCTTCTTCAGCGACAGACTCTCGTTGCCCTGCGCCCCGTCCTTGAACCCCTCCCAGGCGTCGGAGACGACACCCGTGGACAGCGTCACCGCCCACAGCACGAGCCCGACGGACGACAGCACAGCGCCGGCGATCGCCAGCCCCCGGCCGCTCTGGCCGTTCCGCCTGATCTGCCGCAACGCGATGAGCCCCAGCACGAGCCCCGCGGCGGGCAGGAAGCAGAGCACGCCGAGCACGAGCGCGGCGACGGCGAGCGCGTTGACGGAGACCGGCGCGCCGTACGGGCGGCCGACGGGGCCGTGGTGACCCCAGGGGCCGTAACCCGAGGGCCCCTGGGCCCAGTTCGCAGGCGGCGGGCCGTACGGGTCCTGGGGCTGCTGGTTCCCGGGGGGCGGCGGTATCGACACGGGTACGGTGCTCCTGGCTGAGGCGATGGGAGAGAGCGGCCGCGCGAAACCGACGACGTACGGCTGGGCGCATCTTGACGTGCTCCCCGGCCTGGAGTCCAGGGATTCCGGCCTGGGCCGGCTGACCCTTCCGGGGCTTCCTGCTTCGACGCGCTGTGCCGGGACTTTCGTCCTCCCAAGAACGAGACGCCGCGACGAGACCACGTCCGCCCGTGACACCCCGGATCCCGCCGCCTTCCCGGGAGTGAGCCCCACGCCGCGCGTCCTGTGCTCCGTGCGGCAGGCCGTGACAGCCACGTTCAGCGCGGAGGGCTTCAAGGCGGCCGCGTTGACCACGTGCGATCTACCGGGGCCGGGCGCCGGAGGAGCCGCCGTACGAGAAGGTCCGGGCGATGGTGGTCTTCGACCGCCCCTTCGGCTTCCTGGCCGTGCGCCGCGGGGACGCGCCTCGTCCTCCGCGGCGGGCCAGGTCACCGACCCGAAGCCCTTCCCGGAGGACGAGGACGCCTACGTACGGGACACGTCAGGAGACTGACGGCCGGTCACGAGCGGGGTCAGAACTGCAGCGCCCAGGCGTCGATCCGTCCGGTGTCGAAGCGGGCGTTGTCGCTCACGCGCAGCTTCCACGTGCCGTTCGCGGCCTCCGAGGAGGCGTTCACGGAGTACGTGGTGTCGATGTTGTCCGCGCTGCCGCCCGTGCCGTACGACTTCAGCGTGTACGCCGTGCCGTCGGGGGCGATCAGCTGGACCTGGAGGTCGCCGATGTAGGTGTGGACGATGTGGACCTCGACGGCCAGGGCGGAGGGCGCGTTGCCGGAGACGCCGGAGACGGTCACCGGGGACTCGGCGGTGGCGTTGTCGGCGATGGCCTGGTCGGCGGTGTTCTCGAAGCGCGGGCCGGGCGGGGTGGTCGTGCCGCCGCCGACGTTGAGGAGCCGGTTGGGCGAGCCGGTGCCGGGGCTGGTGACGACGCCGGTGGTGGCGGCGGCCGTCAGCGCGGCGGAGACCTGCGCGGGGGTGGCCGTGGGGTTGTCGGCCAGGTGCAGGGCGGCGGCTCCGGCGACGTGCGGGCTCGCCATCGACGTACCGGAGATGGTGTTGGTCGCCGAGTCGCTCGTGCTCCAGGCCGAGGTGATGGACGAGCCGGGCGCGAACAGGTCCAGGACCGAACCGTAGTTGGAGTAGCTCGCCTTGGCGTCGCTGGACGTCGTGGCGCCGACCGTGACGGCCTCGGTGACGCGGGCCGGGGACCGGGTGGAGGCGTTGGTGGACTCGTTGCCGGCCGCGACCACGAAGGTGACGCCGGAGGTGATGGCGTTGCGTACGGCCGTGTCGATGGCGGTGTCGCCGGGGCCGCCGAGGGACATGTTGGCGACGGCCGGCTTGACGGCGTTCCGGGCGACCCAGTCGATACCCGCGACGACCTGGGCGGTGGTGCCCTGGCCGGAGTTGTTCAGCACCCGGACGCCGACGACCTTGGCCTTCTTGGCGACGCCGTAGGCGCCTCCGGCGACCGTTCCGGCGACGTGCGTGCCGTGGCCGTGGCCGTCCTGGGCGGTGTTGTCGTTGTCGACGGCGTCGTAGCCGTAGGAGGCGCGGCCGCCGAAGTCGCCGTGCGTGATGCGGACGCCGGTGTCGATGACGTACGCCGTGACGCCCTCACCCGCCTTGTCCGGGTAGGTGTACGAGCTGTTCAGCGGCAGGTTCTTCTGGTCGATGCGGTCCAGGCCCCAGGACGGCGGGCTGGGCTGCGTCCCGGTGATGCGGAACGTCCTGTTCTGGACGACGGAGGCGACGGCCGGGTCGGCGGCGAGACGTTTCGCCTCGGTCTCGGAGGCCTCGACCTCGTAGCCGTTCAGGGCCTTGGTGTACGTGCGCTCGATGTCGGCGCCGTATTTGTGCGCGAGCGCACGGCCCTCGGCGGAGCCGGCCCTCTCGGTCTTCAGGGTCACGATGTAGCTGTCGGTGACGGCGTTCGCCGCGTCCTCGTACTGGATGCGCCCTTCGGACGCGGCCGGGGCCGCGCCGGCGGGGAGGGCCGAGACGAGGCTCGCGACGAGCGCCGCGGTGGCCGTCGCACCGAGCGCGGCCAGTCTTCGCCGGGTGGATCTGCGGGGAGTACGCATCACTGCCATCTGAGGGGTCCTCCTCAATCGGTGGTGCGCTGTGGGGTGTGTTGCACGCCCGTCGGCCACCCGAGGTCATGGTCATGTCAAACACCGGGCGACATCTGCGCGTCAGCGAAAGATTGAGCCCTCCACAGGAATTGCACAAGGGCCCTGCGGGAGGGAGTCCTGCCAGGGGTCCGCTCACGTCGGCGGCGACCAGACGGTGGGCGGCCGAAGGGCGTCTGGGGTCGGCCAGTTGGTGGCGCCTCAGCCGGACCCGACCACCGCGCTGCCCGTGCGACGCGGACGGACGGTGCAATGGAAAACGGGTATGCGCGCGGCCGAGCAGGCCCCAAGGCGCCCTGACCGTCCCGCCGCTGCGCGCGCCGCGGCCGACGTCCTCCCGCGATCGCCCGTCGGCCGCGGCTGTCACGCGGAGCACGCCGCCCGTGCACCGGCCGGCGCGCACGTCCGGCAGTCCCTAGGCCTCGGGATAGGACAGGCCCTGGCCGAGGCCGCCGTCCACCGGGAGCTTCGCCCCGGTCGTGAACGTCGCGTCGACGGCCGGGTACAGCGCGGCCCGCGCGACCTCCTCGGCGCTGCCGTGCCGCCGCATCGGCGTGATGGCGTCACCGAGCCGGCTGAAGCCGGCCTTCCGACCTCGCCGTGGCGGTGTCGGCGCGGCCAACGGTCCGCTGCACCCGCCAAGTGCGCTGCCACTGCGCAGTCTGCCGATCACCACCGACAGCGCCCCGGGCAGGTCAAGTGCGGACGTTCGCCCGAACCGCCTCTTCGATGGGTGTCGACCCCGTGTTGAGTTCGAGGATCTGCCGGCCGATCCGGGGTTCGTGCAGCAGCTCAGCGAGGGTGGCGGCGACGTCGTCGCGAGTGATCTCGCCGTGGAACTCTGCCGGTCCGAGGGACACGGTGCCGATCCCCGGGCCGTCGAGAAGCAGTGATGGACGGAGGATCAGCCAGTTCAGATCGCTGCGGCTGAGTGCGACGTCTGCGCCCTTCTTCACGGCGAAGTAGTACTCGACCTCGTCTCCGAGATTGCGTTCCCGCCATGATTCGGGAAGCACCGACACCAGCACAAAGCGCTCCACCCCGGCGATGCGTGCCGCCTTGATCGCTTTGACGACCCCATCGCCGTCGACGGCTGACGTGACCTCCCTGCTGCCGCCATTCGATCCGGCACTGAAGACGATCACGTCGGCGTCGCCGAACGCTGTTGCGAGTTGTTCCACCGTCATGCTGGAGAGGTCGCCGACGCGTGCGTTCACGCCTCGCCGTGCGAGTTCAGCCTGCTGGTCGTCCCGGCGCACCAGCCCGTGGACGGCGTCTCCTCGAGAGCACAGTTTCTGTGCCAGCAGACCACCGATGCCGCCGGTGATTCCGATGATGAAGACATCCACCTCTGATGCTCCGTTCTCTCGATGCAACTCTTCGGCTCCGTCGTAAGACCGACGCCCAAGAGGTCAACTCCCCTGGTCGTTCGGATGTTCCGAGTCCGCAGAGGCCATCGGTCCCATTCGCCCGATGGCACGCCGGTCATCACGTAGTTGGCATCGCCGCGCATCGTGATGCGCAGTGAGAGGCTCACCCATCGCTGGAGCCCACGCCGGTGCTCCAGAGTCACTCAGTTGGCCGATGCACGCCAGGTAGACCGAGCAGGCTCTGGCGCACCCTCGCCGTTACGCCCCGGAGAGCGCCCGCCACCTCTCACCCGACCCGCTCGGTCTCGCCCCCACGTCGATTGGGCACCGATGAGAAGGGAAAGCAGCCTGACCCGGCCACGCGCCGGTAGCGGCAACGGCTCCCTCTGGCAGCCGGCAGACCACGAAAGGAAACCGGTCCGGACCCTGCGGGACAACGCGCCCGCGCAGGTCGCCGGCGGCTCGTACGACGACGACCTGCTGTCCGTCGTCGTGGCCCGGAGGCCGCAGGTGCGGGAACACTTCCCGGACCTGGCCCACGTGTGAAGACGGCCGTGGTAGCCATAGGTGGAGACGGTGGGCATCGTGCCCTTGCCGCGCCAGCGCGGGGCGAGGAAGACCTCAGGCCGCCGCCTGCGCCTCCGAGGGAGGGCCTACCTCCGTCTGTCACGCAGCACCGGTTCCAGAAGCTCCTCCATCGACGCCTTCAGCGTTCATGACCCACGACCGGATCAAATGGAGAACCGCAACTGCAGTACTAATGACGCATCGACCACAGCCGGACCAGCCCGCTCACCGCCCTGTCGATCTCCAGGGCACAGGCGTAGAGCTCCTCACGGGGCCTGCTCCAGGGGTCCGGGATGTCGTCCTCGGCCGACGGGACCGGGGCCGCGGCACCGCGGCGGGTGGCAGCCGCTGCCACCACGGCCTCGAACCCGCCCCCGCCACCCCTCGCGGCTCCCCCATCCGCGAGCCGCACGAATTCCTTCAGGGTGAAGCAGCGCCGCATCGCCGCCGGCGCGAGGCGCACGGCCGCCTCGCGGTGCTCGCGCGCGAGCCCGAGGACCAGCGGGGCGCCCGCCATGAGCTGTGCGGTGAGTGGTCGGGAGGCGAATCCGGAGCCGTCACCGCCCAGCTCCTCCAGGACCGCCCGGGTGGTGTCCTCCATACGGGAACGGTGCCACGCCTCCGTGCCGGCGCTCTCCGGCCGCAGGGCCGAGCCTGGCGGCAGCTTCGCCGCCAGCAGGCGCTCGGCGAGCACCGAGCGGTGCACGTTGCCCGTGCAGACGAACAGGATCCGAGTCATGTCCCGTCCGTGGGACGCGTGACCGCGGAGGCGGCCCTCCCCTCGCGCGTGGCCGACGTACGCGGAGCGGGCAGCTCGCCGTACTGCCCGTAGGCGCCGTAACGGCCATAACGGCCGCCCTTGGGAACCGGAGCCATGCTGAACACGGTGCCGAGCATGCGCGCGCCCACGCGCTCCAGCGATTCCGTGGCGGTGCGCACCTGGTCCCGGTTGGTCTTCCCGGCCCGTACGACGAGCAGCGCACCCTGGGTGAGAGAGGCGAGCCCCACGGTGTCGGCGACCGGCAGCAGCGGCGCAGTGTCGACGATCACGACCTCGTACATGTCCGCGAGCTCGCGCAGCACCTCTTCCATACGCGCCGAGGCGAGCAGTTCCGCGGGGTTCGGCGGCACAGCACCGCTGGCGAGCACCGAGAGCCCACCGGCGACCTGCTGCATCACATCCCCGACACGGGCTTGTCCGATGAGCACCGTGGTCAGGCCCCCGTCCTGGACGAGGCCGAAAGTCGGCGCCACGCACGGGCGGCGCAGGTCGCCGTCCACAAGGCAGGTGGAGACGCCGGCCTCGGCGAGGGAGCGGGCGAGGTTCATCGCGATGTTCGTCTTGCCCTCACCAGGCACCGAGCTCGTCACCACGATGATCCGCGGCGGATCGTCGACCTGCGAGAACTGCAGGTTGGTACGCAGCTTGCGGAACGCCTCGGCGCGCTTGGAGTGCCCGTCGGCACTGACCAGCGGCTGCTTTGGGGCGTTCCTGTCGTACGGGATGGTACCGAGGCCGGGCAGAGCGATGAATGCGCCCAGTGCCTCGCTCGTTTTGAACGTGGTGTCGAGCGTCTCGCGGAGGGCGACCAGCCCGGCAGCGAGCAGCAGGCCGCCGACCACACCCGCGGCCAGGTTCAGCAACGGGCGGGGAGATGTAGGAGAGGTCGGGGCGACGGCTTCCTCGGTGACGCCCAGGGAGACGGGGGAGACCGGTGGGACAGGCGCGGCATCCTCGGCCTTGTCACCCGTTTCGGGCAGTGCCGAGGGGACCGGCCGCTTGGGGGTCTCCAACTGCTCGACGACCCAACTGAACCTACTCGCCACGGTATTGGCGATACGTGCCGCGCGCCGGGGCTCGGTGTCCCGGACGGTGATGTCGATGAGCACGGTCTTGAGCGGAACGACGGCGGTGATCCGGGAGGCCAGCTCCTCCGGGGTGGTGCGCAGCCGCAGCCGTTTCACCACGGGAGCGGTGACCTGACGGGTCCTCACGATCTCGGCGTACGACTGCACACGCGCCTGTGAGAACGTCTGCCCCTCGTTCAGATCGACGGTGTTCTCGCCGGTGCGGGTGGCGACGAAGAGCTGTGTCCTCGCCTCGTAGACGGGGGTGCTCACGCTTGTCACGGCGAGCGCCGCCCCGACCGCGAGAACCAGACAGACCAGGACCGTCGGCCAGCGTCTGGCAAGAGCCTTCAGGAATCCTTGGAGATCCAAGCTTCACCCCTCACGGGACTGAGGGAACCACCCGAATTGGGGCTTCTGTTCCCTATGGACGCAGTCGACCATAGGGACTCGGACTCTTCGAGCGAGGGAGCCACCCCCTGTGTCGCCCCCTCGAACGACCCGCGACGCACACCGTGCGAGCCGGGGCTCCCCCGATCCGGTGACTTCTTGCGCCATCAAACCAATAAATGTCGTTATGTTCTATTTGCGCCATGTATCCAGGTCTTGGTGTCCACACCGAATCGCGGCCGCCGCACGACCAGGCCCGGACCCAAGTCGAGGAGATTGAAGAAGATGACAGCATCGCGCAGATGGCGGGCCGCTCTGGCATCGGCGGCATCGACTGCCATTCTCATCGCGGCACCGCTGATCGGGGCGCAGGCCGCCTCGGCACAGCCGTACCCGCCGTCGAGCCCACCCCTGTCCGTCAGCACCACCACGGTGACAGCCGGGGAGGAGTTGAGCTTCAGCACCATCCCCGACGTCTTCGAGCCCGGGGCGCTCGTCACGGCACTGCTGGAATCAAGGCCGGTCGTGCTCGGCCACTTCCGGGCCCGGGCCGACGGCTCGGTCGCGGGGACCGTGACCATCCCGGCGGACACCACTACCGGCTGGCACGTCTTCCGGCTCACCTCCAAGCGCCCCCACCAGAGTGTCGGCGTCAGCATCTACGTGCAGGGCAGCATGACGCCCACCCCGACCCCAAAGCCGCCCCACCACCCGGGCAAGCCCGGGCACCCTGACAAGCCCGAGTACGGTGGGCACGACAGACATGGCGGCCACAACGATGCCCACGAACTCCCCGCAGCCGTCGAGCCGTCGCATTCCCCGGACTCGGACCAGAACGGCAAGGGGCTCGCGGCGACGGGCAGTGAACAGGCCCTGGTGATCGGCGGTACGGCGACCGCCCTGCTCATGGCGGGCGGTGGCACGATCCTGGCCGTACGCCGTCGTCGCAGTTCCTGAAAGATCGGTACGTGCACACGGCGGAACCACGGCGTCCCGGCCCGGGCCAGGACGCCGTCCGCTTGCCTGAAACCAGTCGTTCCGGCAACCGGGCGGCGGGCCGTCGCCGCACACTGAGACACGCCCTACGGGCCATCGCGGCGCTCCTGGTCACCGGCTCCGTCTGTGTCGCAGCCACCGGGCTGCTCACCCGACCGGAGCCGCTCGCGGGCCGGCGGGACGTCGAAGCAGTGTCCGGCGATCCGGCCGGCCGAAGCCACACGCACTGGCGGCAGGTCAGCCCCCACCGGGTCGAGCGCCTGCGGGTGAAGGTCCTCGAAGCCCTCCCCCACGACCCGAAATCGTTCACTCAGGGCCTGGAGATGGCCGGCGGCACGCTCTACGAGGGCACCGGGCTGCCCGGTCAGTCCTCCGTACGGTCCGGGGCCCCTGGCAAGCCACCCATGGTGCACACCAGCCTTCCCGCTCCTCTCTTCGGTGAGGGGATCACCCTGCTGGGCCGGACCCTGTGGCAGCTGACCTGGCGGGACCGGATCGCCATCGAGCGGGACGCGACGACACTGAGGGAGCTGCGCCGCGTCCCGTACCCCGACGAAGGCTGGGGCATCTGCTTCGACCGCGGCAGGCGGCAGCTGGTGACGAGCGACGGCTCGGCACGACTGGCCTTCCGGGATCCGCGCACCCTCGCGAAGACGGGTGAGGTCACCGTGACCGAAGACGGCCGCCCGGTGACGAGAGTGAACGAGCTGGAGTGCGCCGACCACGCCGTCTACGCCAACGTGCTGCCCACCGAACGCATCGTGCGCATCGACGCCGTCACCGGCGCGGTGACGGCGAGCATCGACGCCTCGGGCCTCCTGCACGCCGGGGAACTCGTCCCCGGCTCCACCCTGAACGGCATCGCAGCCGTCCCCGGAACGGACCACTTCCTCCTCACGGGCAAGTTCTGGCCCAAGATGTTCCGTGTCGCCCTTGTTCCGGCACAGCCGCCGAGCCGCACCGCCCGCTGAACCGGGCAGTGGGCGGTGCCGCCTTCCGCCACGACGTACTCACTCCTCGTTGCACCTCCGCATACAGCGGGCACTGATCACACCGCCCCCACGCGGGCCACATCCCTGTACAGCCGTTCGAGTTCCGCGACCTTCAGGGAGCCGCGCTCGGCCTGGCTGATCAGCTTCCGATTGGACAGGCGATCATCGGCATCCAGCGGCCCTGCGTTCGAGAGAGCGTCAGCCAATGAGCTGACCAGCGGATCGGGAAGCAGATCCGCCAGCAGGCCGTCCGCCACCAGCTCCCGGTAGGGCGCGATGTCGGAGAGCAGCAGCCGGCACCCGGCAGCCGCGGCTTCAAGCACCGATGAGCTTCGCTGGTCGGCCTGGGGAACCGAAATCGCCACATCGCTTGCGCGCATCAGGCTGAACATTTCAGCCTGTCCGAGTGGCCGGTCGATGACGGCGACCCGGCCGGCCAGATCTTGTGCCCGGGCGCGCAGAGGCGCGAGATATTCCTGCTGCGCGCGTCTGGCGGCGGCATGAGCCGGCTGGTGACCCGCCACCAAAACGAGGAACAGGTCGGGCCGGACTCGCGCGGCACGGGTGAATGCCGCGAGAATCTCGTGGGTCCGGTAGACCTCCGACGTGCTGCGGACCGACAGCGCGACCGTGGCTCCGGCCGGAATGCCGTACTTCGCGCGCGTCAACCGGGGATCGGCGTCGTTTCCGGCATCCAGCAGCGCGTCCGGTACCCCCCAGGAAAGGACCGTGATCCGTGAAGAGGGGACCCGGTATCGGCTCGCGACCAGCTCAGCCACCTCCCGGGAGGTCGGCACCACGCGTGCGGCCCGCCGGAGCGCCAGCCGAGCGACCAGCGCCCGGCCGGAATGCCGGTCCGCCGCGCGCAGTTCGGATCCCCACGGAGTGATCACGACCGGCACTGCCGGGTGGGCCGGCAGCAGAAGGGAGAGCGCCCCGTGGACGCCGAGCGAATGGACGTGGATGACATCCGGCCGCGCCCGGCGCACCTCGCTGCGCAGCCAGTGCCCCGCGCGCAGCACGCGCAACGGCCGGCACGCCCCGCCGGGGGCGCACACGGCTCGCCAGCCGTCGGCACCCAGGCCTGGCTCGTGCCAGCTGCAGACCGTCACCTCATGCCCCAGCGTGGCCAGATCGTCCGCCCAGCGCCGGGTGTGCGCCGACATGGCCGACGCGAGCAGGACGACGCGCAGCGGCGCGGCCGGCTCATCGCGCATGCCCAGCCGTCGCGGGGCCTGGTCATGACCGGGCACGGCGCTCCTTGAGTACGAACCGGCCCTTGCCCGCCGCAGCTCGCAGCCGGCTGGCCGGACTGCGCGTGTAGCGGTCCCACGCGATGGCCACCGCCGGCCATCGCGGGTCGGCGAGCACTTCTCCGGCCGCGGTCAGCAACGCGACGTGCAGGCAGTGGTACGCGAAACTGGCGGGCGCTGTGTGCCGGAGGTCGTACCTGGTCCAGTACCCCAGGTCGAACGCGGCCAGCGAGTCGCGGAGCCGGTCCGCCACGCGCTCGTGGACAGTCCCGCTCCGATGCCGACTCAGCTCGCAGAGACCGAAGAGGGCGAAGACCGCACCGTTGAGAATGTGACTGACCGGGTCCGACGGGCACTCCTCGGGAAAAGGGCGCCCCAGGTGGTCGTAGTGCGAGCAACCGCCCGCGTCCAGCGGCCGGAGCATCAGTTCCACCGCACCCTCGCTCGCATCGAGAAAGGACCGCTGGCCGGTCGTGGCGTATCCGCGCAGCATCACAGACACCGCCAGGCCCTGGGCCATGGCCGAGTACCAGCCCGGGCGCACCCCGTACCGGGGTACGGGTACCGGATAGCGCCAGCCGCCGTTGCTGTCCTGGCTGGCGCGCAGCCATCCGGCCTGGGTCAGCAGAGCCTGCACGCCCGGTGACCGTTCGTCCCCGGTGGCCGGGTGCCGGGCGGCGGCGAGCGCGTCGGTGTGCTGTGCGAGCGCATACAGGCTGGCCGAGACCGGGTTCCGGTAGGTCTCGCCGGTCGCGGCACGGGTCACCACCACGCGCTCGTGGTCGAGCATGCTCCCGGCCGTCATCGGCCGCAGGTCGAGCGGGTACCTGCCCGGCTGGTCGGTCGGCATGTCACCCGGCAGCGTCGTCGCGGCAGCCGAGAAGCTCGGCCGCGGCAGCTCGCGCACCGCCTCCCCCGCCATGCCGAGCAGCGTCGTTCCGGCCCGCGTACCGTCCTTCACGCTGGATTCTCCCGGCGGAGTTGCCTGCGACGTCCTCGCGCGGCCAGTGCCTGGTGGTACAGATCGTTCACCTGACTCACTGTCCCGGCGATATCGAACTGCCGGAGCACGAGTTCACGGCCGCGGTCGGCCATGCGGAGACGCGCTGCGGGATCGGCGAGCAGTGCATTCACGGCCTGTGCCAGTGCCGCCGGATCGGCGGGCGGAATCAGCAGGCCGGTGCGGCCGTGCTGGACGGTGTCCGGCAGGCCACCGACCTCGGTTGCCACTACGCCCTTACGCATGAGCAGCGCCTCCACCACGGTGTAGCAGGCGGACTCCTCCATCGACGGGTTCACCAGTACGTCCAGCCCGGCCATAACCGAGCTGATGTCGGGCCGGAAACCGGTGAACCGGATCCGGTCGGCGACGCCGAGCCGGGCGGCCCGGCGTTCCAGCTCACGCCGGTAGGCCCCGTCACCGACCAGTTCGTCGCCGACCACGAAGAACCTGGCATCGGGGATGTGTCGCAGGATCAGCGGAACGGCGTCGATGAAGACTTCGTGCCCCTTGACGCCGACCTGACGGAACGCCCGCGACTTGCTCGGATACATGTACGCGACCATGCCGATGGCCGGCGTGTCGGCAGCGAGCCCGAACTCACGGCGGAACGGCTCCGGAGGGGTTGCCGGATCGAACCCGTGCACGTCGCAGCCGTAGTAGCTGACCGCCACCGACCGCGCCCCCATGGCCTGGTAACGGCGGGCGATCGCCCGACAGGATCCGAGCACCAGATCGTCCCGGCGCAGCGAAAGGCGCTCCAGGATCCAGAAAGGCGCCATCCGTAGATGCACCACTCCCGGAACCTGCGACACGACCAGCGCCGGCCGGTAGGCGGCCGACGCCACTCGGGCCACGAGCTTGGCGATGATCAGATGCGAATGGATGACATCCGGCCGGTATGCCCTGACGAACTTCATCAGCCGCCACTGCCCCGCCGTCAACGCCGGCAGCTGCCTGATCCGACGGGGCAGTCCGAACGGGATGATTTCCACCCGGACGCCGGGGATCCCGCGCAGCCGGTCGGCGAGCGGGCCCTCTCGGGGCAGGAGCGCGCACACCTCGTTGCCCAGCTCGGCAAGGCCCCGCACCTGGTCGTGGAACCAGCTTCCGCCGACGGCGGCCGAGGTGATCTGCAGGATGCGCAGCGGCCGCCGCCTCCCGGTCGCGGCCGTGCTCATCGGACCACCGGTGCCTGCGCGTTGGCCGGAGTCGGCTTCGCGGCCAGAATGATCAGCATCAGACCGGCCAGCAGAGGGGGGAGCAGCAGGACCTCGCCGAACAGGGAGCAAACCCCGGCACCGACCATGGCCAGCAGCGCCGCCTCGCCCGCAGGGGCACCGGACCGGGCCGCGTGCAACGCCCGGCGGGCGCCGAACAGGACAAGCGAGCCGATGCCGACGATGCCCACCAGGCCGGTCTGCGAGAGCACTGTCAGGTAGATGTTGTGCGCGAAATTCAGGGACGGGACCTGTAGGAGCATGACCTCGTAATCACCTGTGGCTTGGTAGTAAGCGGGCAACTGGCTGGCGAAGTTCAGATATCCGACACCGAAAGCCGGGTGGGCCTCGAATATCCGCAGGGCGCTGCTCCAGAGGTCAAGCCGTACGGCAGAGTCGGCGTCCAGAGCGCCGCCGCCGCCGAGCATCGTTCCGAACCGGGCCGCGATCGCAGCGGGCAGCAGCGGCACCAGGCAGGCCGCACCGAAGCCCAGTGCCAGGACGCCGCGCATCGACCTGCGGAGGGCGTAGAGCGCGACGACCGCGATTCCCGCCAGATAGGCCGCACGGCTCAGCGAGTACGCAACTCCCAGGGCGAGCACGACGACTCCGGCGCCGGTTGCCAGTCGAGGCAGGCGCCCTCGGACGGCCGGATAGCGCCCGAGCAGGACTGCGGCCGCCATGACGAACAGGGCACCTACGGCGTTGTGGTTGGCCATGGCCTCTTGGGTCATAGCCACAGCGGCGGTGACGACAGGGGCGAGATCCGTCCTCGTGGTGAAGACGGAGTCGACGTGGAGGATCTCGATCACGGCGAGAATCACGCTGCCGCAGCAGAACAACAGGAGCGCCCGATCGAGAGCCCGTCCAGGTTCGGCGACCAGTGGCAGCAGGAGCAGCGGCGCGCACATCAGCAGCAGGTACTGCCATGTGCCGGCATTCTGCGGATCTGTGTCGCCGAGCACGGCGCCGGCGACCACCATGTAACCGACCGTGCCGACGGTGGTCAGGACGCCGATCAGCTTGGGCCGCGCGATCCCCCGGCCGGCGACAACACGGCCCAGCAGGCAGATGAGCATCAGAGCACCCAGCACTCTTGGGGTGATCAGCGAAGCGCCGACGCCGGACTGCGAGAGCGGAATCGCGGCCGCGAGCACATACAGACCCGCGTCCCGGATCAGCAGACAGGCCAGCGCGATGACCACGAGCCCTGCGGCGGGGTGGTACGCCGTCGCGAGACAAGCGGCACCCGCCGCGGTCAGGAGCCCCGCCGCGACCATGTCTGCCCTACCGGCCAGGCCGGACCTCGCCGGCCTCGGGTACGCGCCCCGCCAGCGGTCGGCGGCCGTCTGGACCGACCATCGCTCAGCCGGCGGGCGCGCAGGGGCGACTGATCTCTCCTCGATGGCCGGCTCGGCCGTAAGCCCCCGGCGGGCGCGGACGCCCAGCCAGGCGCCCCAGCCGACCAGCGCCGCGACCACCAGGTATCCGGCCGAATCGGCCACGCCGGCACCGACCGCCCCATAGTGGGGGATCAAGGCCACGAGTAGCGCGATGTTGACGATCGCGCCGATCGCGGTGGCCACGATCACCGGCCGGAGCAGGCCGACGGCCGCCAGATACGGCTGGATCGAGCGGGACGCGCTGAACAGCACGAGGCCGGGGAGCATCGCCCAGATCACCGGCACGGCACCGGAGTACGGCTGCCCGTAGACCGCAGGGATCAGGACCGGTGCGGCTGCCGCCGCGGCGGCGGCAGCCAGAGCGGCGGCAGCGAACACAGTCCGTGCGATTCTGGCCGTCGCCCGCGCGTCCACGGCACCCGACGTAACCGCGGGGAACATCACCAGCCCGACCGCCGTCGGCAGCAGGAGCAGCCCTTCGGCCAGGGGTAGCGCCACCGCGTACGCGGCGACGGCCGTCGCCCCGGCAAACATGTGGATCAACGGCACGTCCAAGCGCAGCATGCCGTATTGGATGAGATCCGGGAAATAGGCCCTGATGGCGAAGCTGCCAAACGTGCGGGCGGACAGGGGTTCGCCGTCGGCGTGGACGCGGGTGGTGGCCGCGATCAGCAGGATCCCGCCGCAGACCAGCTGCCCGGCCAGCGCTGACAGGAAACAGCTGGTGGGAGTCAGCGATCCCGCGGCGAGAAGGCCGCAGACTCCGGCGAGGTAGCAGGCTGCGGGGACGGTGCTCACGAGGTTGTACATCGCGACCCGGCCACGGCCGATCTCGGCCATACCGAGCAGTGTGGTCAGCAAGGTCACCGGGCACATGGTGGCCACGGCCACCGCAAGCGGGAACGGCACGCCGAGCAGCACGGCCGGCCAGAGATGACCGAGCAGCAGCCACAGCCCCGGCAGCAGGGAACCGGCGACCAGGGAGAACGCCACGCTCCACCGGACGATCTGCCGGAACGCGGTGTGCGAGGTTCCGGCGAAGCGGGCGTTGGCGTTGTCCACGCCCAGAACCGTGACGACGCTCAGCACGGCGGGGACCGACATCATGACCGCGAAACTGGCCCTGCCGTGCACCCCCAGGGCCCGCGCGGCGATGACGCCCGCCGCGAAGGTCATCGCCGTGGCCAGCAGCCGCGTGGCCAGTGTTCCTCCGATCGCCGCAGGACTCACCCCCGGCAGCCGGACGCGGAGGCCTTTCATGATCGACTGCACCAGGGAATGGCCTCCGGAGTCGCAAAACGGGATCGGTATTGCAGAGGCGGCGGATGTTCTCGCACCTCGGCACGCACAATGTAGCGGCACGAGTCGCTCAAAGTAGCAAGTTGACCACGCAGAGTAGTAGCGTTTCTCGACGTCGAGCCGGTCATCGCCGACATGCACATGCACCGGGAAGGGCTTTGTCGGCAACGGCCCGGTAGGACGGGGGAACGCCGTTGTGAAGGGGCTCAGCATGGTCGGCGCACGTCCGCAGATCGTCCAGCCGGCGCCGATCGCGTGGCACCTCGCCCGCCGCGGCGGCGAGCACCGGATCGTGCACACCGGCCTGCACTATGACCACCCGCTGTCGCAACCCTTCTTCGACGAGCTCGGCGTCCCGCCTCCTGCCGTGAGCCTCGAAGCGGGCCTGCGGTCCTTCGACCGGGCGATCTCCGAGGAACGCAACCGGATCGTGGCCGATCATCTGGCCGGCCTCACTGCTGGCGGCCGACCCGCTGCCCTACCGGAGCATGATCGCCACGCTGGCCGGAGCCGACGGGGCGATCACCGACTCCGGCGGCCTGCAGGAGGAGGCGTCGGTGCTCGGGGTCCCGTGCAGCACACTGCGCGCCGAGACGGAGGCCGGAGACTCTTCAGGACGGCTGGAACGTCCTGGTTCCCCATCTTCGACAGAGGTGACGGTGAAGCCGCCGTCAGGATCATCGACGTACTGGCGTCACGGCCCCACGACGAGCCCATTGCTCAGCAGGCCGTCAGGTGCGGCAGGGCAGCTTCGGCGGAGGTGAGGGCATGAGGATCTGGATCTTCAACCACTACGCGGCGCCACCGGACCGCGCGGCCGGCACCCGGCACTACGAGCTGGGCCGGGTGCTGGCGGCGAAAGGGCACGACGTCACCGTCTTCGCCAGCAGCTTCAGCCATTTCAGCAGGCGTGAGGAACGGCTCACGCCCGGCGAGAAGGTGGCCACCCGGACGATCGACGGCGTCCGCTTCGTCTGGGTCCGCACGCCGCCCTACACCGGCAACGGATACCGCCGCGTGCTGAACATGGCCCACTACGCGGCCCGGGTGCTCTCGGTGCAGCGCGGCCTGAACCGGCCGGATGTGATCGTCGGCTCATCGGTACACCTGGCCGCGGTGCTCGCCGCCTGGCTGGCGGCCCGCAGCCGCCGCGCCCGCTTCGTCTTCGAGGTACGCGATCTGTGGCCGCAGACACTGATCGACATGGGCGCGCTGCGCGCGAACGGGCTGCCCGCCCGGCTGCTCCGGCTGGCCGAGTCCTTCTGCTGCCGGCGTGCGTCCGCCGTGATCTGCCTGCTGCCCGGTGCCGCCGACTACCTGGAGGCCCGCGGTCTCCCGGCCGACAAAATCCACTATGTGCCGAACGGGATCGCCGACTTGCCCCGCCCGACGGAACCGGGTGAGCCGGCCGACCCGAACGGTGCGGACCCCGGGAACCCGGCCGCCGAGCTGATCGAGCGGATCAGGCGCTTTCGCAAGGACGGTTGCCTCACCGCCGGCTACATCGGCTCGCACGGACCGGCCAACGGGGTGGCGACCATTGTCGCGGCCGCGGCGGAGTTGCGAGCCCCCGGTCATCCGCGGGTCGCTGTGGTGATGGTCGGCGACGGCCAGGAGAAGACCGCGTGCCAACGGCTCGCTCACCGGCATGGCCTGGACAACGTGCTGTTCTGGCCGCCGGTGCCGAAGCAGGCCGTGCCGGCCGTGCTGGCCGAGCTGGATGTGACGCTGTTCTGCCTGCGCGATGTCGCGGTCTTCAAGTACGGCCTGAGCAGCAACAAACTGTTCGACTACTTGGCGTCCGGCAAGCCGGTGCTGTTCGCGAGCAACGCGCCCGGCGGCCCGGTGCGCGAGTCCGGCGGCGGCGTGTGCGTGCCCGCCGAGTCACCGGCGGACATGGCGGGCGCACTGGCCGGGCTGGCCGCGATGAGCGAGACCGAAAGGGAGCGGATGGGCGAGCGCGGCCGCCGCTGGGTCTACCAGCATCACGGCATGACCGCGCTGGCAGGCGCATTCCTCGCCGCGGTCTCGGAACCGGCGGGGCGTGGGGGTCCGGTGGCGGAGGCACGACTGTGACGCTGCACATCGTGGGCGCAGGCGGCTTCGGCAGGGAGACGCTGGACGCGGTGCGGGCGACAGCCTCGGCACCCGAGGTTGTTTTCGTGGACGAGCACCCGGCAGCCACCACTGTGGACGGCTGCCCGGTGCTGCTGCCGGAACAGTTGGCTGCTTCTGGCGGGCAGCGGAACGAGTTCGTGGTCGCGATCGCCGACGCCGACGCGCGCCGCAGGCTGGCCCGAGAGTTCGAAGATCGCGGCCTGCGAGCGGCGACAGTGATCGACCCGCGTGCGGTGGTCTCCCCCGGCGCCAGGATCGGGCGTGGCTGTGTGGTGCTGGGTCAGGCGTTCATCTCCACCGGCACCGTCACCGGCGCACACGTCCAAGTCAACTACCAGGCCAGTATCGGTCACGACACGGTGCTCGAGGATTTCGTGACGATCCTGCCGGGTGCCAACATCGCCGGCAATGTGACCATCGGCGCCGGGTCCACGGTGGGCAGTAACGCCGCCGTGCTACAGGGCCGGCGGATCGGGCCGTCCGTCATGGTCGGCGCCGCGGCTCTGGTGACGCGCGATGTCGCCGTCGGTCAGCTGGTCGTCGGCGTCCCCGCCAGGGCCCGGGAGCCCTGACCGTCCGGTTCGATCAGGGCTCCCGAGCACCCGGCGTCGGCGCAGCTGCCCTGCGGAAGTCCACGTCCAGGCCGAGCAACTGGTGCGGGTCCGCAGCACGGGCAGGCTGGGCACCGCCGTGCCGCCGGTCAGGTCCGGATCGCGGGCCGCGACCAGGCGTACATCGGGCAGCGCGGCCAGGACCTGGGCACGGTTCCGGCCCATCGCACCCAAGTCGTGTACGCCGGCTCGTGATGCGCGGTCACCGGGCACCGACCGGCATCGGCTGATCCGTGGCATTCGGCGACGCGGTCGCCCGGCCGACGGCGGTGGTCACCGCGTCGGCGATCTCGGCCACCTCGGCCTCGGTCAGCCGGTGGTGCACCGGCAGTGAGAGCATCGCCTGGGCGACGGCCTCGGTCACCGGCAGCGCCGCGGCGTCCCCGGTGCCGCCGTCCTGCCTGGCGAAGATCGGCTGCCGGTGTACCGGCGGGAAGTAGATCCGTGCCTCGATGCCCTGGTCCAACAGGTCGGCGAGCACCTGGTCGCGGATGCCGGGAAGCAGGCAGGTGTAGAGCATCCGGCTTCCCCGGGCATCGGGTACCTGATGCGGCGTCGTCAGGCCGGGCAGCCCGGCCAGCCGCCGGGTCAGTGATTCCGCGATCAGCTGTTTGCGCTCCAGGATGCCGTCCAGCTTGCGCAGTTGCACCCGGCCGATCGCGGCCTGCATCTCGGTCAGCCGCCAGTTGTAGCCGAGGCTCTCATGCTGGTACAGCCCGGTCTGACCATGGTTGCGGAGCAGTTTCAGCCGCTCCGCGACGTCCGGGTCGTTTGTCAGCACCATGCCGCCCTCACCGGTGGTGATGTTCTTGGTAGGGGTGAAGCTGAACATGGCCGACCGGCCGAAGGTGCCGACCGGTCTGCCGCGGTACTCGGCGCCGGCCGCCTGCGCGGCGTCCTCCAGCAACGGCACGCCGGCCGCGCCGCATACCCGCGCCAGCCCGTCGAGGTCACCGGGCTGCCCGGCGTAGTGCACGGTCATGACCGCCCGCGTGGCCTGGGTGATCCGGGCCGCGACCGATACCGGGTCGAGGTTGAACGTCCGTGGGTCGATGTCGGCGAACACCGGGGTGGCCCCGACGTGGCACACCGATGTCGCGGTGGCGACGAAGGTCATCGACGGGACGATCACCTCGTCGCCGGGGCCGATGCCCTCGGCGAGCAACATCGCATGCAGCGCGGCCGTGCCGGTGCAGAACGTCACGCCGAACCGCGCCTGATGCCGGTCGGCGAACTCCTGCGCGAAGGCCTCGTTCTCCACGCCGTTGGTGAGAACACCGCTGCGCAGGACCCTGCGTACCGCCTCCCCTTCCTCCTCACCGAGATGGGGACTGGCAAGCCGGATCCGGACGTTGCTGTCAGGCACCTGAGAGCATCCTTTCTGGTTTGCGGGCGATCGGATCGCTGTCGTGGCTGGCCGTGGCTCCGCGCCCGGCCAGGACCGTCCAGACGGTGAGGAACAAGATGGCCAGGTCGAGCCGGAAGCTCTGGCGGAGGACGTAACGCAGATCCCACTCGATGCGCTCCGGCCAGCTCAGCCGCTGTCGCCCGTGCACCTGCGCCAGGCCGGTCAGGCCTGGGGTGGCCAGCAGCCGCAGCTGCTGACGACCGGTGTACCGGCGTACCTGATAGGGCAAGGTCGGCCGAGGCCCGACCAGGCTCATCTGTCCGCGCAGCACATTGACCAGCTGCGGCAACTCGTCAAGGGACGTGCGGCGCAGTACCCGGCCGACTGCGGTCACCCGGGCAGTATCGGCATCACCCGGACTCTCCGGGCCGGCTGGAACATTCCGCATCGTGCGCAGCTTCAGCAGGACGAACAGGCGGCCGTCGCGGCCGACCCTCTGCTGCCGGAACAGGACGGGTCTGCCGTGCGCGAGTAGGTGCGCCAGCGCGGCGATCGCGCAGAGCAGCGCGGCCGGCATGATGATCAGGCTGACCACGACCAGGTCCAGCAGTCGCTTGCCGCGGTACGACCTGCGGTAAGGCACCTGGATGCCGACCCGGGCACCGCCGGGCGGTGCGGTGGGTGCCTCCGGGATCACCGAGTCTGCCGGGTGCCGGCCTGGCAGGGGCGGGGCGGTCATCTGCTGGCCTCCGCTTTTCCGGGCTGGCCGGGCAGCACGGTCTGGCCGGCCGCCTGCTCGGGGCCGGGCGCCGCGGCGAGGCGCGCCAGGGCGGCGCGTACCTCATCGGGATCGGTGAGGTGACCGATGCCGGTGACCTCACCGGCATCGAGTGCGAGCACCGGCACCTGTCTGACCAGCGGATGCCTCGGCCGGTGGTCCGGCTCCCCCTTGCCCAGCAGGTCCTCGGTCAGCTTTTCGCCGGGTCGCAGCCCGGTGAAGACGATCTCGACGGGCCGCGATGCCGCGGCGGCCATACGACGGGCGAGGTCGACGATGCGGACCTGGTCTCCCATGTCAAGGACGAGCACCTCACCGCTCTCCCCGACGGCCACGGCCTGCAGCACCAGTTGGACGGCTTCAGTGGCCGTCATGAAGTAGCGAGCGACCTGAGGGTGAGTCACGGTGACCGGGCCGCCCGCAGCGATCTGCGCGGACAGCGAGCCGAGCAGCGAGCCCCGGCTGCCCAGGACGTTGCCGAACCTGACGGACACCCAGGTCCCAGGGAATTCACCGGCCATGTGTGCGGTGAGCCGCTCGGTGATCCGCTTGGAGGTGCCGAGGACGCTGACCGGGTCGGCGGCCTTGTCGGTGGAGACGTTCACGAACGACTGCACGCCACAGGCCGCAGCCGCTTGCAGCACGTTCAGCGTGCCGGTCACGTTCGTCTTCAGCGCCTCGGCCGGATACCGCTCGAGCAATGGCAGATGCTTCACCGCCGCCGTGTGGAACACGATCTCGGGGCGGGTCTGCTCAAAGACCTCGCGGATGCGTGAGGCGTCTGTGATGTCGGCGAGCACAACCTCGTCGGAATCGAGCAGCGCACGGCCGTGCAGCGCGAGCTGGATCGCGTGCAGAGCTGATTCGTCCCGGTCGAGCAACACCAGCGACGCGGGACCCAACCGGTGCAACTGGCGGCACAGCTCCGAACCGATCGAGCCGCCGGCGCCGGTGACAAGGATGCGGCGTCCGGTGAATTGACCGGCAGCCGATTCAAGGTCCAGCCGGATCGGATCGCGGCCCAGCAGCTGAGTGATCCGCGGGTCGCGGACGTCGTCGATCCGCGCCGGTCCGGCGACCAGTTCCTCAACGCGCGGAATCACCTTGGTGATCAGACCGATCGACTCAGACAGTGTGGTCAGCTCGCGGATCACCTGGCCGTCCCGGCACCCGCCGGCGATCGCGATCACCATGACCGTCGCCCCGGTCTCCGCAGCGACCTCCGCGAGCCGGTCCCGCCCGCCGCGCACTCGGATACCGCAGATCCGCAGTCGACGCTTGCCTGGGTCGTCATCCAGCAGGGCAACCGGTTGGTACTGCGCGCCAGGCTGACCGATCAGCCGCTGCACCAGTTGCGTTCCGGCGCTGCCCGCACCGAACACGATCACCTTGACGGCGGTCGGCGCGGGCCGTCTCGGCCTGCGCCGGATGGCCGCGACTGCGGCCCTCACGGTGATCATGGCAAGCGCGCCGACCAGGGCGGCGAGGCCGGCCACGCCCGGCTTGTCGCCCACCAGGGGCAGCCCCGCCTGGCAGATGCCCTCCAAAAGGAGCGCGGTCAGCCCTGCGGAGACCAGCACCGCGCTCAACTCTGCGCCCGTCTCGGCCTGATAGCGCCCGGAGTAGAGCCCGCACGCGGCCCCGGCCAGTACCGCTGCTGTCGATGTGACAGCACAGACGGTCACCAGATCGCCCGGTCCGGCGAGCAGATCGGAAGCGCTGCTGGTGGTCAGGCCGGCAATCAACAGGCCGCAAGTCCAGGCGATCGCGTCTATGGCGGCTTGCACCGCCGGCCGGCGACACCGGGCCGCAACGCCAGACCTACCACCCGGCAGAGCGCGGCTTTCCTGTGCGGTGTGGAACACCGCAGGATGAACCGCTGTCAGCTTGTCGTTGCCCGCGCATTCCCCACGCAAGGTGAACCCCGATCAGCAGGTTGTCATGTGCCGAAGACCTATTCCGACACTTCACCGACGGCATGTCCACGGACGCCGCCGCATCCTTTTGGGTGGATCAGAATATTTCTTGTGTTCTGGCAGAGTTGATTTTCTGTGGGTATGATTTCGCTGCTCGGCTGGAATGAGTTCCGCTGCACCCTTCTTGAGCGGGCGTGGACCCCTTGAGGTTCACTCAAGCGGCCCGATTACTTCCCGCACGGCTGGATGCGCACCTTGGTGGTCTGCGGCCGCGCCAACGGCTGAGAGGGCACCACGGGGGCGAGGTCCGAGGCCGGTTCCAGCAGACGAACGTCCACTTCTCGCGTCTGACCGGGCAGGAGTTCCACCTGCGTCCCGAGTACCGGGTGACCGCGCTCCTCGGTCGACGACAACAGAAGTCGCCGCCCGTCCAGGGTCCCACCGGTGAACCGCGCGCCGGAACTGGCGTACAGCGAAAGCCAGATGCTTGTGGACCCCGGGGGATGTGAGCGCCGGGGATCGTCGGAACGGAGAGCGACGAGGGCAGGCAGGCCGGCAGCGGGAGCGGTGTTTGTGAGTTTGACGCGCACCACGCTGGAACGGGTACCGCCCTCGCAAGGACCAAGCTCGTAGGTCAGCGACCGTCGCAGATAGTAGTCCATTTTGTTGCCTGCGGAATTATTGACCACGAGATAGGCGAACGGCCCTGTCCTCTCGGGGATGCCGCCGGCCAGCCCGGCTTCTTCGAGCGCCGACTCGGTGGAGGCATCTCTGCTCCACACACGCAATCGGCCATCTTCGGCGTTCTGCCGCAGTGCGTGGAGGAGGGCCATCGAATCGTGGTCGTGGCGCAGCAAGGCAGCAGCGACTGACTGCGCGACCTGTACCAGGAAACGCTTTCGTTCGATATTGCTGTGCGATGCGTAAAGGGTGCTCTCGGTGAGCTCTACGGTGTTCTCCGCCGTCAGCTGCTTTCCGTCCGGAAGCCGGACCGGCCCCGTGGCTTTGAGGACACGGGCGAGTGCCACAGGATCGGTCGCGATGGCTCCATCGAGACGCTGCCCAGTATGTCGCTGCCACAAGCCCACCCAGATCTGCGCCGCATAGGGAAAATGAGCGGACAGATTGGAATTGGCCAGCCCCTGGGTGCTCTCAGCAGCTCCGTACCGGCGGTCGAACGCCGGTCCGAAGTTCGCCACGGGGGTGGTGGTGCGGGGCAGCGTGTCATCCGACGCAAAGTCGTGCAAAGTGATTCGACCGCGGTCGGCGGTCAAGATGCCAAAGGTGCCTACGAGGCCACCGGTGCCCCGGGCCTCTGCGTTGTTCTGGAAGGCAAGAAAGTAGGAGCGTGGCTCCGAGGCACCCAGAAGAGGCACCAGCAGCCGCGTCGTCGCCTCCGCCTCGGAGACCGAGTCGGAAAGGCGCGCCACGCGGCCGGACAGCCGCTGCCGCGCCATGTCGAGGCGACCGACCACCGTCGAGCCGGGCAGGCCGTTCAGACCCGTCTCGATTCCGGTCAGCCGACGGTGCACATTCCCCAGCAGGTCCGTGGCGGCCGAAAGCCGACGGAGGTCGACGCGACCGTGGTACACGATCTGGCCGGACGCGAGCATCTGATGCAGTCGCACAGCCTCCGGCAGCACCCCGGTGGCCATCTCGTCGGCGGCGACACTCAGCCCCCGGGCGGAACGGAGCGGTGGGCCCATCAGTGGGAGGTTCTCGGCTACGCTCCACACCGGCGAGCTGGCCGCGCTCCGGGCGGCCGCTGTGTGTTTCCGGATATCGCCCAGCACCTCGGCTGAGGGCTGGCGATGACGGGCCATCTCCGTTTGCAGTCGGTCAGTGGCCACCTGAGCCGCAGCAAGATTGCTCTGGACCGCGCGGACCTCCCACACCAGGAAACCGGCCGACGCGGCGAGCAACAGACCGACGGCTCCGGCAACCCAGGGGAAGGCTCGGTGGCGGCGCCGTAACATCAGAGCCGCGAATACCCGCGCACTCTCCACAGCGCCCTTCCGGCTGCACGTTGGGTCCTTCCCTGCCTTCATTGCCTACCCATGAATCGAAGGGTCCACCGGAACCAAGCGTTTGGATTGGATCAGTAATGACAGTCACCAGGACGCGTTGCAAACTTCACCGCGCCAGGTGGCGGGAAACTCGGTCCGAACGGCCTAATACCCCAGCCGCAATTGGTGTGACGGGTGGTCGGGCTGCTCGTTGGACCGGGCATGGGTGGGGACGTCACGGTTGATGAGGTGCACCGCTGGGCGGCCGGCCTGGTCGCGCTGCATGCTCGGGTCGGTGGGATTTCCGTCGGTCGGAGCCGCGTCGGCGGACAGAGGGTATCTGCGCGGGCTGCTCACGCCGTTGGAGCGCAAGGAGGGCTGGACGCCGGCCGAGCAGGCCGGTGAGCTGTGCCCGGACGGCATGCAGCGGTTGCTGAACCAGGCCGACTGGGCTGCGGATGCGGTCCGGGCTGGAGTCGTGGCTTCCCGCTGGAGCATCTGGGCGCCCGGGAGTTGTACCTGAGCCCGCGCTGGCCCGCGCGATGCCGGAGCGAGCGGTTGCCGCGAAGCTGCCGTTTCGCTGGGTGACCGGCGATGAGGTCTACGGCCAGGACCGGGTGCTGCGCGGTTGGCTGGCCGAACAGCGCCTGAGCTACGTGCTGGTGATCTCCTGCACTCACACAGCACCGCTTCCAGAAGCTCCCGAATCGGGGCCTCCCGCAGCGTTCGTGACACCCGACCAGGAAAAACCGAAGCCGGAAAGCTCACTGCGCGAGGCCGTTGAATCTTTGATTGAAGATCCCGAAAACGCGGTGAAAATCGGCACCGCACCCAAGGAGTACGTGCGCACTTACCATGATGGCGCCTATTACGGCACGCGCGTACTCGTTGGGTTCCTCAATTAAGCGACGGGTATCGCCTCTGATCGTCCATAAGGGTGGATATGTGACGCGCAGGAAAACCGGGTGGGGTGAGCAGAAGTTGATCGTAGGTCGACTCTCTCTCGCCCCCGAACGGAGAAGTCCAATGACCTGCTCCTTTCCACCGATCCCGGCGGCCAGACCCGTGATCGGTGAAGCCGAGATCGCTGCGGCCGTACGCGTTCTGCGTAGTGGCCGTGTCGTCCAGGGCCCAGAAGTGGCCGCGTTCGAAGAGGAGTTCTCCGAGTTGGTCGCCGGACGCGCCTGCGTAGCGGTCAACTCCGGAACCTCCGCCCTGCAGCTGAGCCTCATGGCCCTGGGCATCGGACCGGGAGACGAGGTCGTGGTGCCCTCGTTCTCGTTCGCGGCGAGCGCCAACGCAGTACGCCTGGTGGGCGCCGATCCCGTCTTCGCCGACATCACGCCCGGCACCTACTGCCTCGACCCGCTCGCCGCGTCAGCGATGATCGGTCCGCGCACCGCGGCCATCATGCCGGTGCATCTGTACGGGCACCCCGCGCCCATGGACCAGCTGATGGAGCTTGCCGCACGCCACGGGCTCGCCGTACTGGAGGACGCCTGCCAGGCGCACGGAGCCACGCTGCACGGGCGCCCCGTCGGCAGCTTCGGTGAGGCAGGATGCTTCAGCTTCTATCCGACGAAAAACATGCACGCTCTCGAGGGCGGCATCATTTCGACGGGCGATCCGCACCTCGCCCGTACCCTTCGGCTTTTGCGGAACCAAGGCATGGAGCAGCGGTACGAGAACGAGATCGTCGGGGCCAACATGCGGATGACCGACGTCGCGGCGGCCGTCGGCCGTGAGCAGCTGAAGCAGCTACCGGCCTGGACGGAGCAGCGGAGAGCCAACGCCAAGGTACTCGACTCCCACATCGAGGGACTGTCTGTTCCGCATGAGGCGGACGGCGCGCGGCACGTCTACCACCAGTACACGGTCCGCATCCCGGGCGGTCTCCGGGATTCCGTGCAGCAGGACTTGGCGCGACAGGGCATCGGCAGCACGGTGTACTACCCGACCCCGATCCACCGACTCAGGCCCTATCAGGGCCAGGGCAGGCCGTCCCTCCCCGAGACCGATCGGGCGGCTGCCGAGGTTCTGTCCCTCCCGGTTCACCCGACCCTGGCGCAGGCCGAGCTGGAGCGGATCGCACAGGCCGTGAGCGATGCCGGAGGAGTACGGTGAGCCGGCGCACCCTGCGGGCCGGGCTCATCGGTCTTGGAGCCATGGGACACAACCACGCCCGGGTGCTGTCGTCGCTTGACGGTGTCGAGCTGGTGGGCGTCATGGACCCGGCAGGCGATTGTACGGGGGCCAGCCGGAACACCCCGGTCGTCGCCACCCTGCCCGAGCTGCTCGCGCTTGGACTCGACTACGCGGTGGTCGCCTGTCCCACGGCGTTGCACGAGGAGGTCGGCCTGGTCTTGGCCGAGAACGGCGTGCCCGCGCTGATCGAGAAGCCGCTCGCCCACTCGGCGACGGCCGCACAACGGCTGGTCGACGCCTTCGACAGAGCCGGATTGGTCGCCGGTGTCGGACACATCGAGCGGTTCAACCCGGCACTGCAGAGCCTGCGTTCCCGCCTCGAGGCGGGAGAACTCGGGGAGGTCTTCCAAGTGGTCACGCGCCGCCAGGGGCCCTTCCCGCACCGCATCGCCGACGTCGGGGTCGTCAAGGACCTGGCAACCCACGACATCGACCTCACCAGTTGGGTCACCGGCCACCCTTACGTCTCGGTCTCGGCGCGCACGGTGTCCAAGAGCGGCCGCCCCCATGAGGACATGGTCTCCGTGGTCGGCGACCTCAGCGACGGCACCCTGGTCAGCCACCTCGTCAACTGGCTCAGCCCCCACAAGGAGCGCTACACGGCGGTGACCGGCGAGCGTGGCTGCCTCGTCGCCGACACTCTCACGGCAGACCTGACCTTCCACGCCAACGGAGCGGTGACCACCGAGTGGGAGGCCCTGCGCGCCTTCCGCGGCGTAGCCGAGGGCGACATGGTCCGCTACGCCATCCCCAAGCGCGAGCCGCTCCTCGTCGAGCACGAACGGTTCCGGGATGCCGTGGAGGGCAAAGCGACGGACATCGTCACTCTCGATCAGGGGCTGAGGACGGTCAAGGTGGCGGAGGCGGTCCTCGACTCGGCACGGAGGAAGGCGTCCGTGAGCCTGCGCCGCCCGCGCACGCCGGCGGCGCCACTCGTAAAACCACGACACGCCGAGTGACCGGCAGGAGGTGCGGTGCACACGAGGGGGTGGTGCGCCGCGTAGCACCGTGTGATCGAGCGGAGGGAAAGGACTCCGCCCCGCGCCTGTCGTAGCGGGCGGGGGAGGCTGACGGCAGCCTGACCTGGAGGAATGCCGGGAAGGGCGGCAAGCAGTCGTGACGAATCCGGGCCGGTCAAGTATCGCCGGATGGGCCAGGCCCGGTGAGCGAGACGGGAAGGCCTGTATCCGCCGCAGAACTTCTGGGTGAGCCAGCAGGTCGTCGCGCCCATGCCCGCACGCGAGGTGCACCGTCGCCGGCTGGATAGGCCTGTCGGCGGCCATCCTGCCGCTCATCCGTGTCCCTGTCCGGATCGCCTTCGCCGAACACGAGGCCTGGTGGCACCACGGCGATGAGGACATCAGCGACCTGACCGCGTGGCTATCCGCGGGACCACGGATCGTCGTCGACCGTCTGCCGCAGGCCGGTCACAACATCGGTCTCGGCTGGGGCGCCCGCGCCTGCCACCCGCAAGCCTCGGCGTTCGCCGAGGAGTACCTCGCCCACGGGCGGTAGTCAGCGCCCACGCCGACGCCGGACGGGAAGACAAGCACGCGAAGTCTCCGGTGGAGACGGTTCGCTTGGTCGAAAACCTATCTACCAGGGGCTTGGTCTGTTGGTCAGGTCAACTGGCTGCTCAGGGAGCTGAGGTTGAAAGGGCTCAGAGAGCCGTACCTGGAGCAGTCTGTGCTCGTTGCTCAGCACATGAACCAAAGCGGGAAGGTGCCGTTTCCGCGGGTGCGGATCGCGCCCGGTGCGCAGGTCGACGAGTCAGCCGTGCTGAGCCCTGGTACCACCGTGTGGGAACTCGCGCAGATTCGCGAGGAAGCCGTGCTCGGCTGTGACTGCGTCGTGGGCCGGGGTGTCTACGTGGGACCTGGGGTGAAGATCGGCCACAGGGTCAAGATTCAGAACCATGCGCTGGTGTACGAGCCCGCCGAGCTGGCCGACGGCGTCTTCGTCGGGCCTGCGGTCGTCCTCACGAACGACCGCAATCCTCGCGCCGTCGACGCGGATGGACGTCTGAAACGCGCCGGCGACTGGCAGGCGGTCGGCGTCCGGGTCGCTGAGGGCGCGTCACTCGGCGCGCGCTCAGTGTGTGTGGCTCCGGTCAGCATCGGCCGCTGGGCAATGGTCGCCGCAGGGGCCGTCGTCACCAAGGATGTGCCGGATTTCGCCCTCGTCGCCGGTGTCCCTGCCCACCAGATCGGGTGGGTGGGACGAGCCGGCGAGCGTCTGCGCGCACTGCCGGATCGGGTCGGGTTCTGGGAGTGCCCGAGTAATGGGACTCTCCACGCAGAAAAAGACGGAATTCTTACGGAGCTTTCAGCTCAATACCGAGAAAAGTCGAGCCCGTGAAGGTCATGAGCGTAGTGGGGGCGCGCCCCCAGTTCGTCAAGCTTGCCGCAGTCGCCGCAGCGTTCGGCAACATGGAGCACGATCATACGATCGTGCACACCGGCCAGCACTACGACGCCGATCTGTCCGACGTCTTCTTCACCGGCCTCTCCATCCCTGAGCCCCATGTGCACCTGGGCGTGGGCTCAGGCACCCACGGCGTGCAGACCGGTACCATCCTGGCGGCCCTCGATCCCGTCATCGCCGCCGCACACCCCGAATGGGTGCTGGTTTACGGAGACACCAACTCAACTCTTGCCGGCGCCCTTTCCGCGGCCAAACAGCACATCCCCGTTGCCCATCTGGAAGCGGGCCTGCGCTCTTTCAACCGGCGGATGCCCGAGGAGCACAACCGCGTCCTCACCGACCACGCCGCCGATCTGCTGCTCGCACCCACCGAGGAGGCGGTGCACCACCTGGCAGCCGAGGGCCTGGCCGACCGTGCGGTCCTGACCGGGGACGTGATGGTCGATGTCTGCCTGCGCATCAGGGACAAGGTGCTGAGAGATAAGGCCACCGCCGTGCTTCCGGCCTTCCTCAACCCTCAGGAGCCCTACCTCTTCGCCACCTTGCACCGGGCCGAGAACACGGATCATCCCGATCGCCTGGCCGCTCTCGTGGACGCCCTGGCCAGTCTGCCGGTTCCCGTCGCCTTGGCCGCCCATCCCCGGTTGCTCGCACGTGCCGAGGACTTCGGCATCAAGCTCGACCACGGCTCCCTCCACATCAGCCGCCCCCTTCCCTACGCCGAGCTGATCCGCACCGTGCTCGGCTCGCGCGGCGTGATCACCGACTCGGGAGGACTCCAGAAGGAGGCGTTCCTGCTGGAGCGCGTCTGCACGACACTCCGGACGGAGACGGAATGGCCTGAAACGCTCCGGGGCGGCTGGAACACACTCGTGCCGGATCCGCGTGAACTGGGCTCCCGGGCATGGCCCGACATCGTCCTGCGCCCTGCGCCCAAGAGCTCACGCGGCATGCCGTATGGCGACGGCAAAGCAGCACCCCGCGTGGTGCGGGCGCTGGAAGATCACATGAGTGGATCTCAGGCCCGCTGAGCTGTCGGCGACGGCGCACCAAGCACGATCACCTCGGCCCCGGCCCATCGATCGGGGTCGGTGATCCGCCGCCCGTCGACCACGACGCGCACCTGCGGGAACTGGTCGGAGCCGAGCTCCCGGTACTCGCCGTGGTCGGCTTGGACGACGGCGGCGGTGGCGGTCTGGCCGTTGTGCGGCGGCAGGCCGAGTGCGCTCAGCTCATCGGCCCTGTACAGCGGGTCGGACACGTACGGCTCGGCGCCCCGCGACCGCAGCGCCTCCACGACGGGGAACACCCCGGAGAACGCGGTCTCCTTGACGCCGCCCCGATAGGCGGCGCCCAATACCAGCACACCAGCGCCGGTGAGGTCGCCGTACACCTCCGCAAGCCGCCGTACCGCGTACTCGGGCATCGAGGCATTGGTCGCACGGGCCTCTCGTACGACCGTCGCGTCCGAGTCGTTCCACAGGTACATCCGCGGATAGACGGGAATGCAGTGACCGCCTACGGCGATGCCGGGCCGGTGGATACGGCTGTAGGGCTGCGAGTTGCAGGCGTCGATCACCAGGTCCACGTCGATGCCGATGCGGTCCGCGAACCGTGCGAACTGGTTCGCCAGCCCGATGTTCACGTCACGGTAGGTCGTCTCGGCCAGCTTCGCGAACTCCGCGGCCTCTGCCGAGCCGAGGTCCCAGACACCGTTGGGGCGAGGCAGCTCGTCGCGTACGTCGAAGTCGAGGAGGGACTCGTAGAACTCGACACCTCGGCGCGCGGAGGCCGCGTCGATGCCGCCGAGCAGCTTGGGGTAGCGGCGCAGGTCGGCGAATACGCGCCCGGTCAGCACCCGTTCGGGGCTGAAGACGAGAGCGAAGTCCCGGCCCGCGGTCAGGCCGCTGCCCTGTTCGAGCATGGGCGCCCAGCGCCCCCGCGTGGTACCGACGGGCAGTGTCGTCTCGTACGACACGAGTGTGCCGGGCCGCAGCCCGCGTGCCACGGCCTGCGTCGCTGTGTCCATCCAGCCGAAGTCGGGTGTGCCCCCGGCGTCGACGTATACCGGAACGACCAGGACTACCGCCTCGGCCTGCATGACCGCCGCGGTCGTGTCGGTGGTGGCCAGCAGCCGCCCCTCCGCGACGACGCTCTTCAGCCTCTCAGCGAGTCCGGCCTCGCCGGGGAACGGCTCAACGCCCTCATTGACCAGGTGCACGACGTGTTCGTCCACGTCGGCGCCGATGACGTGGTGGCCTTTTGCAGCGAACTGGACAGCCAGCGGCAGGCCGATCTTTCCGAGCGCCACTACACAGATCTGCACGGCTACTTTCCTCCGAGAGGCCACAAACTGCGAGGGCGACCGAGAGTCGACACGCATTAACAGAGAGTTCGCAATGCGCACCCTATATCTCTGCAGTTTCATTTCAGTGAGCCGACACAAAGGGTCGCATCATCGTCTGAGAGAAGCTATGTCGGCAGGACGCGTGAAAGATTTACCGAGGGCCGTGCCGGCCAGTTCCTCGGGGCGGGCCGGATCGCAACCGGTCCAAACCGCCCTACCCCGGAAGCCCCGGCCTCATGTGATCATTCCCGGCCGATCACGAGAACGACGGCGCCCTGCCCACGCGCCCGTCGGCATCGTCCGGGGCACTCTCCAACGCCCGGTGCCCTTCGAGATCATCCTCGACCTCGACAAGCTCACTCCTAACGGAGCAGCTGAAAGTCAGCACCAAGTCAGCACCAAGTCAGCACGGAAACACTGAAGGGGGCGGGCTCAACGGAGTCCGCCCCCTGCTGTGAACTCTTGACGGATTACCTAGCGGAGAGTAACGAATCGATCACACATTGAACCGGAACTCCACGACATCCCCGTCCTGCATCACATAGTCCTTGCCCTCCATGCGCGCCTTGCCCTTCGCGCGGGCCTCCGCCACCGAACCCGTCTCCACCAGGTCGTCGAAGGAGATGACCTCCGCCTTGATGAAGCCCTTCTGGAAGTCGGTGTGGATGACGCCGGCGGCCTCGGGGGCCGTGGCGCCCTTCTTGATGGTCCAGGCGCGGGATTCCTTGGGGCCGGCCGTCAGGTAGGTCTGGAGGCCGAGGGTGCGGAAACCGACGTGCGCGAGGGTGGCGAGGCCGGGCTCCTCCTGGCCGACGGACTGGAGGAGTTCGAGGGCCTCGTCCTCGTCGAGCTCGGCGAGGTCCGCCTCCAGCTTGGCGTTGAGGAAGATCGCCTCGGCGGGGGCGACCAGGGCGCGCTGCTCGTTCTTGAAGTCCTCGTCGACCAGCTCGTCCTCGTCGACGTTGAAGACGTAGAGGAAGGGCTTGGTCGTGAGCAGGTGCAGGTCGTGCAGGAGCTCGGTGCGCTCGCTGCCCTGGACGATGCCGTGCGCGAAGAGCGTGTCGCCCTTCTCCAGGATCTCCTTGGCCTCTTCGACGGCCTTGACCTTGGCCTGGATGTCCTTCTTGATCCGCGACTCCTTCTGGAGACGCGGCAGGACCTTCTCGATGGTCTGGAGGTCCGCGAGGATCAGCTCGGTGTTGATCGTCTCGATGTCGTCCTTGGGCGAGACCTTGCCGTCGACGTGCACGACGTTCTCGTCCTTGAAGGCGCGGATGACCTGGCAGATCGCGTCGGACTCGCGGATGTTCGCGAGGAACTTGTTGCCCAGGCCCTCACCCTCGGACGCGCCGCGCACGATGCCCGCGATGTCGACGAAGTCGACCGTGGCCGGGAGGATCCGCTCCGACTTGAAGATCTCGGCCAGCTTGCCGAGCCGCGGGTCGGGGACGCCGACGACGCCCACGTTCGGCTCGATGGTGGCGAACGGGTAGTTGGCCGCCAGCACGTCGTTCTTGGTCAGGGCGTTGAACAGGGTCGACTTGCCGACATTCGGCAGACCGACGATTCCGATCGTGAGCGACACGTTGCGACTTCCCGTGAGTGGAGAGGGCCAGGAGGCCAGGGGACCGGCCGATCCACCAGTCTACGGCGTACCCGAAACCGTCCCGGCGGCGTATCGAACGCTTGGCCAAGCCTCGATCCACGGCGTGTCTGAAGGGCTATTCGGCATATTGAACGACCTAAGTTGGTGCAGTGGAGCAATACAGGACGCGACCTGCCCAGTACGGACCGCGACGTGACCGGCCGCGATCGTCCCTGCCGCCGCAGGCGGGACGAGGAGCGGGCGGCGGGCCGGTGCGAGCAATCCGGCAGCCGGGACCGCAGCGCCGTCCCGCGGCGGCACGGCGGCCCGCCCCCGCGCCGGCACCCGCCGCGGCGAGGATGCCGAACCCCCGGCTGACCGGACTGGGCAGCGGGTTGTTCTGCGCGCTGGTGATGTTCCTGATCGGCGGGCTCTGCGCGGTGCTGTTCGGGGCGTCGCTGACGGCGTACGGGGTGCTGTTCCTGCCGGTGTGCGTGCTGACCGCCGTCTGGGTGCGCCGCGGGGATCTGATGACCGCGCCCGTCGTCGTGCCCATCGCGTTCGCCGTGGGGCTGCTGCCTGTGGCGGACGGCGACGGCGGGACCGGCGGCAAGCTGATGGGGCTGGTGACGGCGCTCGCCACGCAGGCCGGGTGGCTGTACGGCGGCACGCTCATCGCCGGACTGATCGTGATCGCCCGGCGGATCCGGCTGGTACACCGGCGGCGGGCGGCGGCCGGGGCCCGCCCGCCGGTGTGAAGCCCCAGCTCTAGTGCCCTGCCGCCCGCATCGCCGCGCCCACGATCCCCGCGTTGTTCTGCAACTGCGCCGGGACGATCTCCGCCTTGATGCCCTCGATGTGGGGCAGGAACTTCTGTGACTTGCGGCTGACGCCGCCGCCGATGATGAACAGCTCCGGCGAGAACAGCATCTCGACGTGGGCGAGGTACCTGCGCACGCGGTGCACCGCCCAGTCTTCCCACGTCATGTCGTGGTCCTCGCGGGCCTTGCTGGAGGCCCGCTTCTCCGCGTCGTGTCCGTCGAGCTCCAGGTGGCCCAGCTCGGTGTTGGGGACCAGGACGCCGTCGACGAAGACCGCGCTGCCGATGCCCGTGCCGAACGTGAGCATGATCACCGTGCCGCGGCGGCCGCGGCCGGCGCCGAAGCTCATCTCGGCGACGCCCGCCGCGTCCGCGTCGTTCACCACCGTCACCGGCAGTCCGCCCAGCCGCTCGCCGAGCAGCACGCGCGCGTCGGTGTCGATCCAGCTGTCGTCGACGTTGGCCGCCGTCCGGATCGTGGCTCCGTCGGTGACCACGCCCGGGAACGTGACCCCGACCGGGCCCTTCCAGCCGAAGTGGTCGACGACCTGCTTGACGCCGTCGGCCACCCCGTCGGGCGTGGCCGGTTGCGGCGTGAGGACCTTGTGGCGCTCCTGCGCCAGGTCGCCCTTGTCCAGGTCCACCGGGGCACCCTTGATCCCGGAACCACCGATGTCCACACCGAAGATCTGCATGGCCCTACGTTACGACGACGGACTGACAGTCACCGGCCGGACGGCGATCCCCGCCCCGCGGCTCCCCGATCACTCCCCGGAATCCTCACCGGTTCCGGCGCCGCGGCGCGCGGCGACCAGCGCCGTCGCCTCCTCGCGCAGGTCGCGGCGCAGTTCCTTGGGCAGCGAGAAGGTGATGGACTCCTCGGCCGCCTTGACGACCTCGACGTCTTCGAAGCCGCGCTGGGAGAGCCACTCCAGGACCTGCTCGACCAGGACCTCCGGGACGGAGGCGCCCGAGGTGACGCCGACCGTGGAGACACCCTCCAGCCAGGCCTCGTCGATCTCGTCGGCGAAGTCCACGAGGTACGCCTCGCGAGCGCCCGCGATCTTGGCGACCTCCACGAGCCGCTTGGAGTTGGAGGAGTTGCGGGAGCCGACAACGATGACCAGGTCCGACTCGGCGCCCATCTGCTTCACGGCCAGCTGGCGGTTCTGCGTGGCGTAGCAGATGTCGTCGCTGGGCGGGGAGATGAGCTGCGGGAACTTCTCCTTCAGGGCGTCGACGGTCTCCATGGTCTCGTCGACGGACAGCGTGGTCTGGGAGAGCCAGACGACCTTGGACGGGTCCCGGACCTCGACCTTCTGCACATCGCCCGGCCCGTCGACGAGCTGGATGTGGTCGGGGGCCTCGCCGGAGGTGCCGATGACCTCCTCGTGCCCCTCGTGGCCGATGAGGAGAATGTCGTAGTCCTCGTTGGCGAAGCGGACGGCTTCCTTGTGGACCTTGGTGACCAGCGGGCAGGTGGCGTCGATGGTGGCGAGGCGGCCGCGCTCGGCCTCCTCGTGGACGACGGGGGCCACGCCGTGCGCCGAGAACATGACGATGTTCCCCGGGGGCACCTCCTCCGTCTGCTCGACGAAGATCGCGCCCTTCTTCTCCAGGGTCTGCACGACGTACTTGTTGTGGACGATCTCGTGCCGGACGTAGACCGGAGCGCCGTACTGCTCCAGCGCTTTCTCGACGGCGATCACGGCGCGGTCGACACCCGCGCAGTAGCCACGGGGGGCGGCGAGCAGGACACGGCGGCCAGGCGAAGCAGACATGCGTCCCATCGTAAGGCCGCGTTCGGCGGGCCGAAGATCGCATCCGTGTGGAGTCCCCGGGAAGACTGGCAGGGCGCGACGTGAGGGACGGATGCGAAGGCGTCGGGCCCCCGCCTCGCCGGGCGGGTGGGCCGCTTTGTCAGCGGTGGCCACTACTCTCGCGGGCATGGCTGTGAACACGTCTCCGGAATCCCCGCTCCCCGTCGGTGAGGTGTCGCGGCTCATCGGGGGGTGGATCGACCGGCTCGGGGCGGTGTGGGTCGAGGGGCAGATCACGCAGCTGTCGCGGCGGCCGGGTGCCGGTGTGGTGTTCCTGACGCTGCGGGATCCCTCGTACGACATCTCCGTCAGCGTCACCTGCTACCGGCAGGTGTTCGACGCCGTCGCGGACGTGGTGAGCGAGGGCGCCCGGGTCGTCGTCCTGGCGAAGCCCGAGTGGTACGCCCCGCGGGGGCAGCTGTCGCTGCGGGCCGCCGAGATAAGGCCCGTCGGGGTCGGTGAGCTGCTCGCGCGCCTGGAGCAGCTGAAGAAGGCCCTCACGCGCGAGGGCCTGTTCGCGCCGGAGCGCAAGAAGCCGCTGCCCTTCCTGCCACAGCTCGTCGGGCTGGTCTGCGGACGGGCCTCGGCCGCCGAGCGGGACGTGCTGGAGAACGCCCGGCACCGCTGGCCGGCCGTGCGCTTCGAGGTGCGCAACGTGGCCGTGCAGGGCGTGCACGCCGTGCCGCAGGTCGTGCAGGCCGTGAAGGAGCTGGACGCGATCGAGGACGTGGACGTGATCATCGTCGCGCGCGGTGGCGGCAGCGTGGAGGACCTGCTGCCGTTCTCCGACGAGCAGCTGATCCGGACGGTGGCCGGGTGCCGTACGCCCGTGGTGTCCGCGATCGGGCACGAGCCCGACAACCCGCTCCTCGACCACGTCGCCGACCTGCGCGCCTCCACCCCGACCGACGCCGCGAAGAAGGTCGTGCCGGACGTCGGCGAGGAGTACGAGCGCGTGCGGCTGCTGCGCGACCGGGCGCGGCGGTGCGTGGCGGCGCTGCTGGAGCGGGAGGAGCGCGGGCTGGCCCACGCCCTGGCGCGCCCGTCGATAGAGGATCCGCACCGGATGATCGACGAGCGCGCCGACCATGTGGCGGACCTGCTCGACCGGGGCCGGCGCTGTCTGCGGCACCAGCTCGACCGGGCCGACTCGGAGCTGACGCACACGCACGCGCGCGTGGTGGCCCTCTCCCCCGCCGCGACCCTGAAGCGCGGGTACGCCGTGCTCCAGAAAGCGGACGGGCACGCCGTCCGCGACCCGGGCGAGGTGACGGCCGGTGAGGCACTGCGCGCGCGGGTCTCCGAGGGTGAGTTCTCCGTACGAGTGGACACATAGGGTGGGTGGATGACCAGCGAGGTTGATGAGACACCGGGCATGACCGAGGCGCTCGGGTACGAGCAGGCGCGGGACGAGCTGATCGAGGTCGTGCGCCGCCTGGAGGCGGGCGGTACGACGCTGGAGGAGTCCCTCGCGCTCTGGGAGCGCGGCGAGGAGCTGGCCAAGGTGTGCCGGCGCTGGCTGGACGGGGCGCGGGCGCGGCTGGACGCGGCGCTGGCGGAGGAGACCTCGGACGAGGCGGACGCGGAGTAGCGAAGCGGACGCGGAGCAGCACGGCGGTTCACTGTGAGGTGGGACACGGCACCCCAGATTTGGTTGAACGTTGAACTTCACTGCCGTACGGTCGGAGACATCCGACGTACCCGCTCGAGAAGGTTCAGAAGGTTCATCCATGTCTCTCGCCCTTGACCCCGCCGCGCAGGACCTGCTGTTCCGCGAGGCCCGCACCGCCAACACCTTCACCGACGAGCCGGTGACCGACGAGCAGGTGCAGGCGATCTACGACCTGGTCAAGTACGGCCCGACCGCCTTCAACCAGACCCCGCTGCGCATCACCCTGGTCCGCTCCCCCGAGGCCCGCGAGCGCCTGGTGCGGCACATGGCCGAGGGCAACCAGCCCAAGACGGCCGCCGCCCCGCTGGTCGCGATCCTCTCCGCGGACAACGAGTTCCACGAGGAGCTGCCGCACCTCTTCCCGGCCATGCCGCAGGTGAAGGACCTCTTCTTCGCCGAGCGCCCGGTCCGCGAGAACGCCGCCACGCTGAACGCCGCCCTCCAGGCCGCGTACTTCATCGTCGGCGTCCGCGCCGCCGGTCTCGCCGCCGGCCCGATGACCGGCTTCGACTTCGAGGGCGTGCGCAAGGAGTTCCTGGACGACGACCACACCCCGCTGATGGTCGTCAACATCGGCCGGCCGGGCCCGGACGCCTGGTACCCGCGCTCCCCGCGCCTGGAGTTCGACCAGGTCGTCACGACCGTCTGACCGACGGACACGAGAAAGGCCCCCGGCACACGCCGGGGGCCTTCTCCATGCGCACTCCGCGCGAACGGACTCTCACTCCGTCGCGTACGCAGTGTCACTCCGTCTTCAGCGCGTCCGCCATCTTCGTCAGCTGCGCGAACGACGCGGTGCCCGTCACGACCGTCGTCGAGCCCTTGGTGCCTTCGAGGACCAGCGCGTCGTACCGGCCGCCCTCGTAGCGGGTCCAGGTCCGGCCGTCGATCTTCTCGGTCTTCCCGGTCTCCCGCGCGCCCTGGGTCGCCTCGTCGACGAAGACGGGGCGCCGCTGAGTGGACTGCTCGACGGCCACGTACTCCCCCTCGGGGTCGTGGAAACCGAGGTGCCAGGCGTCGAACTCGTCGCCCTGGAAGCGGACGGAGGTGGCCTTCCACGTGTCGGGCAGGCCCTGGGGCGCGGCCACGGGGTACGAGGCGGCGCGGCGTGCCGTGAGCAGCTCGACCCGGTAGTCGACGCGCTTGAGGTCGGGCGCGCTGTCGTCGTGCGGGATGAAGAGGTATATGACGCCCGCCACGAGGACGATGACTCCCAGGGAGAGGATCATGTCCCGCGCCGTCTTCTGCTTGCCGTTCGTGCCTGCCACGCCCCTATCGTCGCAGGTCTCTGGTGCGCTCATCCGTGGGGGCCCCTGCTCATTTTGCGGTCTCGGCGATAGAGTCGGGCGACAACACCCTCATCCGGCCGTCGTCGTACAGAAAGGTGCGCTCCGATGACCGAGAATCATCACTTGCCGTCCGAACTCGATGTGCCCTCCGAGGCCCCCGACCGCAACCTCGCCCTGGAGCTGGTCCGGGTGACCGAGGCAGCGGCGATGGCCGCGGGCCGTTGGGTCGGGCGGGGTGACAAGAACGGCGCCGACGGTGCCGCGGTGCGCGCCATGCGGACCCTCGTCTCCACCGTCTCGATGAACGGCGTCGTCGTCATCGGCGAGGGCGAGAAGGACGAGGCCCCGATGCTCTTCAACGGGGAGCGCGTGGGCGACGGGACGGGGCCCGAGTGCGACATCGCCGTCGACCCGATCGACGGCACCACGCTGACCGCGAAGGGCATGACCAACGCGATCGCGGTGCTGGCCGCCGCCGAGCGCGGGTCCATGTTCGACCCGTCCGCCGTCTTCTACATGGACAAGCTCGTCACCGGGCCCGAGGCCGCCGACTTCGTCGACATCAACGCGCCGGTGTCGGTGAACATCCGCCGGGTCGCCAAGGCCAAGCGGTCGGCGCCCGAGGACGTGACGGTGGTGATCCTCGACCGGCCGCGGCACGAGGGCATCATCAACGAGATCCGGGAGACCGGTGCGCGCATCAGGCTGATCTCCGACGGCGACGTGGCCGGCTCCATCCTGGCGCTGCGGGAGGGCACCGGGGTGGATCTGCTGCTCGGCATCGGCGGTACGCCGGAGGGCATCATCTCCGCCTGTGCGGTGAAGTGCCTGGGCGGCACGATCCAGGGCAAGCTGTGGCCCAAGGACGACGAGGAGCGGCAGCGGGCGATCGACGCGGGGCACGATCTCGACCGGGTGCTGACGACGGAGGACCTGGTCACCGGGGAGAACGTGTTCTTCGTGGCGACCGGGATCACCGACGGGGAGCTGCTGCGGGGAGTTCGCTACCGGGCCGAGACCGCCACGACCGACTCGATCGTGATGCGGTCGCGCTCGGGGACGGTGCGCAGGATCGATTCCGAGCACCGTCTGAGCAAGCTGCGGGCCTACAGCGCGATCGACTTCGACAAGGGGAAGTAG
Organism: Streptomyces azureus; assembly: GCF_001270025.1. Classification (NCBI taxonomy): domain Bacteria; kingdom Bacillati; phylum Actinomycetota; class Actinomycetes; order Kitasatosporales; family Streptomycetaceae; genus Streptomyces; species Streptomyces azureus. The sequence continues at coordinate 51,213 of NZ_DF968264.1, forward strand.
CGCGGAGAGGGGTGGGGCTCGGGCAGCTCACTCCGCGACGAAAGGGCGCCCCCGGTGCGGTGGGGGCGCCCTTTCTCGTCGTGCGTGCCGGTCAGCCTGCCGCGGCTATCGTGCTCGCCGAGCGGGCCGCCTTCTTCAGTTCCAGGTCGCGGCGGCGGCGCCGGGCCAGGACCACGCGGCGTTCCGCGGCGGTGAGACCGCCCCAGACGCCGTAGGGCTCGGGCTGGAGGAGGGCGTGCTCGCGGCATTCGACCATCACCGGGCAGCGGGCGCAGACCCGCTTCGCCGCCTCCTCCCGGGAGAGCCGGGCGGCCGTGGGCTCCTTGGAGGGGGCGAAGAACAGGCCCGCCTCGTCGCGCCGGCACACCGCCTCGGTGTGCCACGGGGCGTCTTGGTCCCTGTCTCGCGCTGGCACCCGCGGGGCCGGAACGGCAGCTACCAGGGACGAATGCGGCGGTTGCAGCACGGTCTACTCCTGACGACGGCTTCGCGAGCGAGAGACGATGCAGCAAGGCCTACCCGCTGTGCGCGCGCCTATGCACTGAGTTCCGAAGCGCTGGCTTCGCCCCCGTTCTCGGGTTCCGTCGGGCGGCGTCACCGGTGGACCGATTTGCTCCGGATCCCGGTGGATTCGCAACCGTCAATGGTTCAGGTGTTTGCGCAAACCCTTGTCGACCTTGCGCTGTACCCGGTCGAGGATGTCCGCGACGACCTTGCCGCGCCGGGGCCGCGCCTCGACGCTGCCCAGGACGGCCCAGCCGTCGACGTAGACGATCGGGGCCTCCGGTTCGCCCGAGTCGAGCGTGTCCACCTCGAAGCTGCCGAGCACGCCGCCGCCCATGCCGCGCAGTGACACGTTCTCCGGGACGCGGATCTCGACGCTGCCGAAGATCGAGAACGACTTGATCATGACCTGTTGGTGGTCGAAGAGCGCCTCGCTGAGGTCGATCTCGACACTGCCGAAGATCGCGTACGCGTGGATACGGCGGCCTGCGCGCCAGCGACCCTTGCGGACGGCACCGCTGAAGATCGCGACCACGTTGTCGTCCGGGTCGATCGGGATGGCGCCGACGGTGGGGCGGTGCGGGGCCGGTGACGGGCCGGGGCCCTGACGGTGGGCGGCGGGCAAGTCCCTTATGAAACCGCCCAGTTCGCCGACCGTCTTGGCGCGCAGCACCCCTTCGACGCGCTCGGCGTGCTCGTCCGCGGTGAGACGGCCCTCGGCGAGGGCGTCGCGCAGGATGTCGGCGATGCGGTCGCGCTCGGCGTCGGAGGCGCGGAGCTCGGAGACGGCGGGCGCGGTCTGCTTCTGAAGGTCCACGGCAGCAGCGTACCGAAACACGATAGATCGCGACACCCCCCACGACGCCCCGCGCCGCGGCCGAGTGTGGCGAACTGAGCCTTACCTCACAGGCTCGCTGTCGGAGGCAGGTTCTACGCTGGTTGGCGCTCGCCAAAGGAGGCGGGCCGCCGTCCGTCGAGTGAGGAATGGGCTGAGATGCCTGAGTTCGCGTACACCGATCTACTCCCCCAGGGAGAGGACACCACGCCGTACCGGCTGGTGACCTCCGAGGGTGTCTCCACGGTCGAGGGGCCGGACGGGCGGACCTTCCTCAAGGTGGAGCCGGAGGCGCTGCGCAAGCTCGCCGAGGAGGCCATCCACGACATCCAGCACTACCTGCGCCCGGCCCACCTCGCGCAGCTGCGCCGCATCATCGACGACCCCGAGGCGTCCGGCAACGACAAGTTCGTGGCGCTGGACCTGCTGAAGAACGCGAACATCGCGGCGGCGGGCGTGCTGCCGATGTGCCAGGACACGGGCACGGCGATCGTGATGGGCAAGCGCGGTCAGAACGTGCTGACGGAAGGCCGCGACGAGGAAGCCCTGTCCCGCGGCATCTACGACGCCTACCAGAACCTCAACCTGCGCTACTCGCAGATGGCTCCGCTCACCATGTGGGAGGAGAAGAACACCGGTTCCAACCTTCCCGCGCAGATCGAGCTGTACGCGACCGACGGCGGCGCCTACAAGTTCCTGTTCATGGCGAAGGGCGGTGGCTCGGCCAACAAGTCGTTCCTGTACCAGGAGACGAAGGCCGTCCTGAACGAGTCCTCCATGATGAAGTTCCTGGAGGAGAAGATCCGTTCGCTGGGTACGGCGGCCTGCCCGCCGTACCACCTGGCGATCGTGGTCGGCGGTACGAGCGCCGAGTACGCACTGAAGACCGCGAAGTACGCGTCCGCGCACTACCTGGACGAGATCCCGGCCGAAGGGTCCGAGCTCGGGCACGGCTTCCGGGACAAGGAGCTGGAGCAGAAGGTCTTCGAGCTGACGCAGAAGATCGGGATCGGGGCGCAGTTCGGCGGGAAGTACTTCTGCCACGACGTGCGTGTGGTGCGGCTGCCGCGGCACGGGGCGTCCTGCCCGGTCGCCATCGCGGTGTCCTGCTCCGCCGACCGTCAGGCCGTCGCGAAGATCACGGCCGAGGGCGTCTTCCTGGAGCAGCTGGAGACGGACCCGGCGCGGTTCCTGCCGGAGACGACGGACGCGCAGCTGGAGGACGAGGGCGACGTCGTCAAGATCGACCTGAACCAGCCGATGGAGACGATCCTGGCGGAGCTCACCAAGTACCCGGTGAAGACCCGGCTCTCCCTCACCGGTCCGCTCGTCGTCGCCCGTGACATCGCGCACGCCAAGATCAAGGAGCGGCTGGACGCGGGCGAGGAGATGCCGCAGTACCTGAAGGACCACCCGGTGTACTACGCCGGTCCGGCCAAGACGCCCGAGGGGTACGCCTCCGGTTCCTTCGGTCCGACGACGGCGGGCCGTATGGACTCCTACGTCGAGCAGTTCCAGGCGGCAGGCGGGTCCAAGGTGATGCTGGCGAAGGGCAACCGCAGCAAGCAGGTCACGGACGCGTGCGCGTCGCACGGCGGCTTCTACCTCGGCTCCATCGGCGGGCCGGCGGCCCGTCTCGCCCAGGACTGCATCAAGAAGGTCGAGGTCGTCGAGTACGAGGAACTCGGCATGGAGGCCGTCTGGAAGATCGAGGTCGAGGACTTCCCGGCGTTCATCGTCGTCGACGACAAGGGCAACGACTTCTTCACTTCGCGGGAACCTGAGCAGCCGACGTTCACCAACATCCCGGTGCGGGGGCCGGGGCTGGCGTAGTGCCCGGGGTGCGGCGGGGGTGGTTTTCGCCCCCGCCGCCCCTACCCGTCCCATCCCCAAGGGCTCCGCCCCTTCGAGGCCGGCAGGGGGATCCGCCCCCTGGGCCCCCGGCCATCGCCCACCCACCGCCCGATACGGTCGGACACGAGGCCCGGACACCGGCCAAGAGGCCCGGGCACCGGCGGGGACTGCGTCCCCTGCACCCCTCAGGGGTCTCGGGCCTCGGCCTCTCATAGGGCCTCGGATACTCGCCCCTCTCATGGCCCCGGGCGCCCGGCCTCCGGCCCCCTCACGAGTTTTCAGGCCCCACCGCTCATGGGCCTCGGGCCCCGCCCCCCCGCGTTCATTCAGGCCCCGCCCCCTCATAGGCCTTCAGCGCCCCGCCCCCGCCCTTCTTCAGGCCGCTCCCCCTCACGGGCCTCGAATCCGCGCCCCCCTCATGAACCTCAGGCCCCGGCTCCCTCACATGCTTCACGCCCTCATTCGCCCCACCCAGGAACATCACCGCCCCCTCGATCGCTATAGCCGGTATGAGCGACGAATACCGCATCGAGCACGACTCCATGGGCGAAGTACGTGTCCCGGCCGACGCCAAGTGGCGGGCTCAGACGCAGCGTGCTGTCGAGAACTTCCCGATTTCCGGACAGCGGATCGAGCGGGCGCACATCGAGGCCCTCGCCCGGATCAAGGGCGCCGCGGCGAAGGTGAACGCGCGGCTCGAGGTGCTCGACGAGGATGTCGCCGGGGCGATCCAGGAGGCCGCCGGCGAGGTCGCGGAGGGTAAGTGGGACGCGCACTTCCCCGTCGACGTGTTCCAGACCGGGTCCGGGACCTCGTCCAACATGAACACCAACGAGGTCATCGCCACCCTCGCGACCGAGCGGCTGGGCAAGAGCGTTCACCCGAACGACCACGTCAACGCCTCCCAGTCGTCCAACGACGTGTTCCCGTCCTCGATCCACATCGCCGCCACCGCCGCCGTCACCCGTGACCTGATTCCCGCCCTGGACCACCTCGCCGCCTCCCTGGAGCGCAAGGCCGAGGAGTTCTCCGATGTCGTGAAGTCGGGGCGGACCCACCTCATGGACGCCACGCCCGTGACTCTGGGTCAGGAGTTCGGCGGGTACGCCGCACAGGTGCGGTACGGGATCGAGCGGCTGGAGGCGTCCCTCCCCCGGCTCGCCGAACTGCCCCTCGGCGGTACGGCCGTCGGCACCGGTATCAACACCCCGCCCGGTTTCTCCGCCGCCGTGATCGAGGAGGTCGCCCGTACGACCGGGCTGTCCCTCACCGAGGCCCGGGACCACTTCGAGGCGCAGGGCGCACGGGACGGCATCGTCGAGACCAGCGGGCAGCTGCGGACCATCGCGGTCGGGCTGACGAAGATCGCCAACGACCTGCGGTGGATGTCCTCCGGTCCGCGCACCGGCCTCGCCGAGATCGCCCTGCCCGACCTCCAGCCCGGCTCCTCGATCATGCCGGGCAAGGTGAATCCCGTCATTCCGGAGGCCGTGCTCATGGTGTGCGCGCAGGTCGTCGGCAATGACGCCACCGTCGCCACCGCCGGCGCCGCCGGGAACTTCGAGCTCAACGTCATGCTGCCCGTCATCGCGAAGAACGTGCTGGAGTCCGTGCGGCTGCTCGCAGGCGCCACGCGGCTGCTCGCCGACCGGACCGTCGACGGCATCACGGCCAACCGCGAGCGGGCGCGGGAGTACGCCGAGTCCTCGCCCTCCGTCGTCACACCGCTCAACAAGTACATCGGCTACGAGGAGGCCGCCAAGGTCGCCAAGAAGGCGCTGGCCGAGCGGAAGACCATCCGTCAGGTCGTCCTCGACAGCGGGTATGTGGAGCGCGGGGACCTGACCCTGGAACAGCTCGACGAGGCGCTGGATGTCCTGCGGATGACGCACCCGTGACAGTTCACGGAGCGAGGCGCCCGGCGCGTGAACCGTGACACGCGCCGCAGCATCGCATGCCTATGGCACCTAATATCTGTGCATGGCAGACGCTGGAGCGGTGAGACGCGTGGAAACGGGTGGTGCGGCGGGCTTCTGGGAGCCCGGGAGCGGGATCCTGTGGCGGTACCGGGAGAACGGCGGCGCGCGCTTCCACATCGCGCGCCCCGTCACCGTCGTACGGGACGACGCGGAGTTGCTCGCCGTGTGGCTGGCGCCCGGCACGGAGTGTGTGCGGCCCGTGCTCGCCGACGGCACCCCCGTGCACCTGGAGCCGCTGGAGTCCCGCTACACCAAGCCGAGGACCGTGCAGCGCGACCGCTGGTTCGGCACGGGCGTGCTGAAGCTGGCCCGGCCCGGCGAGCCCTGGTCGGTGTGGCTGTTCTGGGAGCCGGGCTGGCGGTTCAAGAACTGGTACGTGAACCTGGAGGAACCGCTGGCCCGTTGGGAGGGCGGTGTGGACTCCGTCGACCATTTCCTGGACATCTCCGTGCACCCGGACCGCACTTGGCACTGGCGCGACGAGGACGAGTTCGCCCAGGCTCTGCGGGACGGGCTGATGGACGACCAGCAGGCCGAAAAGGTACGGGCCGCCGGTCACGCCGCCGTGGAGGTGATCCGTGCCTGGGGGCCGCCGTTCTCGGAAGGCTGGCAGCACTGGCGCCCGGATCCGTCCTGGACGGTACCGTCACTGCCGGAGGACTGGGATCGTACGCCCGCGCATGTGTCCTCATGAGACCCTTGATGCGCCCCCGGGCAAGAAACGTAGGATCGTCCTCCGCAAGGGTGCGCGGCGGCAACTGACGGAGCACGCGCTGGGCTTGACCGATCGTCACCGAGGGGCGGCAGGACGTGAGCGAGGGGTACGAGGGCAACACCGGCAAGGCCTGCGTCACAGGCCCCCAGGGCCGCAGACGGTCCGCCGGTGGCACAGCGACAACCTCTGACCACGCGGGGATTCCGTTCCTGGGGCACGTATTCCGGGTATCGGAGTTTCGGCGGGACCACCTGCACCTATGGCGTGCAGCCCCGGACGGATGGATTCGACAGGCGTGACGGAGCAGCCGACCTCGTTCGAACGCCCGCAGCCGGGCGTCGACCCCGCGGACCCCCGCGGGGCGCTCGTGCATACCTCGACACCGGCGCGTGTGCCCGGTACGGGCGCCTTACCGGTACAGGGCCGCTGCGGCGGCGACGTCACCGCTCCGCTCACGACGGCGCACGCCACGCCGGGCACGTCGGAGCCGGGCACATCCACGCCGTTCGGCAAGGGCAAGGACACCGTGAGCGACCCCGCCTCCGAGCATTCCCAGCCGGGTACCGAGCAGACCGCCGAGCGCGACACTCCTCGGCCGAGGTCCGCCCCCGAGGGCATTCCGGTCCAGCCGGCCGACGAACAGGACCGGCCGGCGCATGGCCCCGACGGGCAGGAGCGGCGCAGCGGCCAGAGCCTGCCGCCCGGCCGGCCCACGCCGATGCGGCGGGACGGCGACCGGCTGCGCTTCGTGGGTGCCGCCACCCGGCGGATCGCCCGCGGCATCGATCTCGACGAGATCGTGATGGGGCTGTGCCGGGCCACCGTGCCCACGTTCTCCGACGCGATCCTGGTCTATCTGCGCGACCCGCTGCCCGTCGGCGACGAGCGGCCCACCGGCCCGCTGGTGCTGCGGCTGCGCCGCACCGACCGGATACCGGCGGAGCGCGACACGGAGAACGGTTTCCTGCCGGCCACGCAGCCCGAGCCGAACGAGCTGGATACGGTCGGCGCCGAGCTGTGCGAGGTACGGCCCGGCAGCGCCCTCGCCGAGGTGCTGCGGGGCGTACGTCCGGTGTTCACCGACGCGCCCGCGGCCCGTGCCGCGCTGCCCGAACTGCTCGGTGACGGCGGCGAGTTCGCCGTACCGGACGGACAGCGCGCGATCCTCGCGCCGCTGCGCGGCCGGCGCCGGGTCATCGGTGCCGCCCTGTTCCTGCGCCGTCCCGAGCGCATGGCGTTCGAGCCGGACGACCTGCTGGTGGCCGCCCAGCTCGCCACGCACAGTGCCCTGGGCATCGACAAGGCCGTGCTGTACGGCCGCGAGGCCTACATCGCGGACGAGCTCCAGCGCACGATGCTGCCCGAGACGCTGCCCCGCCCCACGGGCGTGCGGCTCGCCTCGCGTTACCTGCCGGCCGCGGAGACCGCCCGGGTCGGCGGCGACTGGTACGACGCCATCCCGCTGCCCGGCAGCCGGGTCGCCCTGGTCGTCGGCGACGTCATGGGCCACTCCATGACCTCGGCCGCCATCATGGGCCAGCTGCGCACCACCGCCCAGACCCTCGCCGGTCTCGACCTGCCGCCGCAGGAGGTCCTGCACCACCTCGACGAACAGGCCCAGCGCCTCGGCGTGGACCGCATGGCGACCTGCCTCTACGCGGTGTACGACCCGGTATCGCACCGCATCACCATCGCCAACGCCGGTCACCCGCCGCCCGTCCTGCTCCACCTGGGCGGCCGTGCCGAGGTGCTGCGCGTGCCGGCCGGTGCCCCCATCGGGGTCGGCGGCGTCGACTTCGAGGCCGTGGAGCTGGACGCGCCCGCCGGCGCGACCCTGCTGCTGTACACCGACGGCCTGGTCGAGTCCCGGCTGCGGGACGTGTGGACCGGCATCGAGCAGCTGCGGGAGAAGCTCGCCGCGACCGCGCAGCTCACCGGGCCGGACCATCCGCCGCCCCTGGAAGCGCTGTGCGACGAGGTGCTCGACATGCTCGGCCCGGGCGACCGGGACGACGACATCGCACTGCTCGCCGCCCGCTTCGACGGCATCGCGCCCAGCGATGTGGCGTACTGGTTCCTGGAGCCGGAGGACGCCGCCCCCGGCCGGGCCCGCCGCCTGGCCCGGCGCGCGCTGCAGCGCTGGGGCCTGGAGGAGCTCAGCGACTCGGTCGAGCTGCTGGTCAGCGAGGTCGTGACGAACGCCGTGCGGTACGCCTCCCGGCCGGTCACGCTCCGGCTGCTGCGGACGGACGTCCTGCGCTGCGAGGTGGGCGACGACGTCCCGCAGCTGCCGCGCCTGCGGCAGGCGCGCGCCACGGACGAGGGCGGACGCGGGCTGTACCTGGTGAACCGCCTGGCCCGGCGCTGGGGCGCGACCCGGCTCAGCACGGGCAAGGTCGTCTGGTTCGAGCTCAACCGCAGCTGAACGCACGCCCGTCGTCGTTACTCGTCACGCCGCGGAGCCCCGCAGGGGCGCCGTCCCTGGCGATCATGTGGGACGCCAGCGGGAGGCCGATCATCGACAGGGTCAAGTCGGCCACGCTCTGCGACTGAGGCGGGACGCACGAGGTCGCGCCGCTGTGCGAGGGGCGCCCGGTGTTCGCCGGGCGCCCCTCGCCGTTTCTCCTACTGTTCGCCCCGTCCGTCGCCCGGCTTGATCGGGTCGAACGGGTCGCCGCCGTCGTCCGGCGGTGTCGTCTCCGGGGCCGTCGGCGGGGTGAAAGTGGGCGGTGTCGTCGACGGACTCGGCGGCGGCGAGCTGCTCGGCTTCTCCGTCGTCGGCGGTGGTGACGACGACGGTTCCTCGGTCGTCGGCTCCTGCGTGGGCTCCCTGGTCGGCTCCTGCGTCGGTGTCGGCGTCCACGTCGGCTGGACGGCCGCGCCCTGCTGGGTTTCCAGGTCGAACTTGCTGGTGTCGCCCATCACGCCGAAGGTGTACGCCGCCCAGATCAGCGCGGGGAAATCGCCGCCGTTGATCCGGGGCTTGCCGGCCGCCTTGTACATCGGGACGTGCTTGTACGGGGGCTTGTCGTCCTCTCCGAACAGGCCGACGGATGTGACCAGGCCGGGTGTGTAGCCGGTGAACCAGGCCGACAGGTTGTCGTCGGACGTACCGGTCTTGCCCGCGACCTGCTGGCCGTCGCGCTTGGGGTTGTTGCGCACGGACCGCTGGGCGGTGCCGTCGTCGACCACGCCGGTCAGCACCGAGGTCACCGAGTCGGCGGCCTCGCGGCTGATGACCTGGTCTCCGATCGCATCCGGGACGGTCACCGCGCGGGTGTTGTGCTCGACGGACTTGAGGAGCGTCGGCGTGACCTTCCTGCCGTGGTTGTCGAGGGTCGCGTAGACGCCGGCCATCTCGAGCGGGCTCGCGCCCATGGTGCCCAGAGTCTGAGCGGGCACCGCCTGCAAGCCCTCGGTGTTCATGCCGAGTTCGCCCGCGACCTTCATCACCTCGGGCATACCGACATCGACGCCCATCTGCGCGAAGACCGAGTTGATGGACTTGTTCATCGCCGTCTGGACGGTGACCTTGCCGTAGTTGCCGTCGTCTTCGTTCTCAGGCGCGAACCCGACCTTGGTGCCGTCGTCCACGACCGGGCGCTTGCTCGTGCCGTCGTAGATCGTGTTCGCCCTGATCGGCGTGCCGTCCTGGGTCTTGGCGGCACTCTCCAGGGCGGCCGCCAGGATCACCGGCTTGAAGGTGGAGGCGGGCTGGTAGTCGGTGCGGGTCGCGTTGTTGACGTAGTGCTTGAGGTAATCCCGGCCGCCGTACATGGCGACGACCGCGCCGGTTTTCGGGTTCACGGACGCGGCACCGGCCTGGATGTCCGCGTCGACCTTGCGCTTGGCGGGGTCGAGCTTGCTGTTCAGCTGCTGCTCGACGGACTTCTCCAGCGCCGCCTGCTTCTTCTTGTCGATGTTGAGCGTGAGGGTCCAGCCGCCCTGGTTGACCAACGCCTCCGCCTGCTTCGAGTCTTCGGCGGCACCCTGGGCGACGAGTTGCTTCTCCAGCGCGGCGTTGGCGGCCTTCACCAGGTAGCCGGTCTGCCCTCCCATGCTCGGGTCGGCCTTCGGCCCCTTGGGCACCGGGAACTTCATCGCCTGACGCTTCGACTTGTTCAGCCAGCCCTCTTCGACCATGTTGTCCAAGACGTAGTTCCAGCGCGCTCTCACCAGCTTCTTGCCGGTGTCGGACGCTATCGCCCAGTCGTACTGGTTCGGTGCCTGGAGGAGCGCGGCGAGGTAGGCACCCTGCTCGACTGTGAGGTTCTTGGCGTCCACGCGGTAGTAAGCCTGCGCGGCGGCTTGGATGCCGTAGGCGCCACGGCCGTAGTAACTGGTGTTGATGTAGCCGGCGAGGATGTAGTCCTTGGACTTCTCCCGGTCCAGCTTCAGCGAGATGACCAGTTCCTTCAGCTTGCGCGAGACGGTCTGTTCCTGGGTCAGGTAGTAGTTCTTGACGTACTGCTGCGTGATCGTGGAACCGCCCTGCGCGCCCTTGCCGGTGACTGTGTTGAGCAGACCGCGGGCCGTGCCCTTCAGGTCTACGCCGGCGTCCTTGTAGAAGGTCTTGTTCTCGGCGGCGACGAAGGTCTTCTGGACGGGCTTGGGCACCTCGGCCAAGTCCACGATCTCGCGGTTGCGGTCACCCGCGCGGGCCAGCAGCGAGCCGTCACTGTACTTGTAGACGTTGCTCTGCAACTCGGCGTCGGCGTTCCCCTTCGGAATCCTGATCATCATGTACAGCACGACGAAGGCACCCATGCCGAGCAGGCACAGGCCGAAGAAGGTGCCGAGGATCTTCTTCCAGGTGAAGAGCCTGCGTATGCCGCTCCTCCCGGGCGCCCCCGACGAACGGCGGCGCTTGGGTGCCGCCCGGCGCCCACCGCGCTGTCTGGCGCGTCTTTCTTCCGCTCGTCCCATGGGTCCGATCCGCTCCGCTTCGTTCATGTGTGCTCACATGTCACACAGGTTCGCCGCTCAGGTCAGCTCAGAAAGCTAACACCGGGAGATAAGAGATAGGACTGCCGATCCGGCCCTTTGCGGACGTGACAATCAGCACCCATCCCAACGGAACCGACGTTCGAGACACGCCCAGGGTTGCCAGAACGCGGAAAAGTGATATCACTTAGATAGATGGAAGCTATGCAGGAGTGGCTTCCCGAAGGAACGGGGGATCACCTATGTCCACACCTCAACCGCAGGTCACCGCCGACGTGCCCGAGATGCCGGCACCCCGCGTGCGGGAGTTCACGGCGCACAGCATCGGCGGCGGACTCGCCCTGCTGCTCGGCCTGCTCGGTCTGCTGGCCGGCGCCGGGCTGATCGCGGCCGCCACGTCGGTCGACGGGGGCGGAGCCAAGGCCGCCCTGATCATCGGCGGCATCCTGGTCGGGCTCGCGGCGTTCCTGGCCATGTGCGGGCTGAACATGGTGGCACCCGGCGAGGCCCGGGTCGTTCAGCTGTTCGGCCGCTACCGCGGGACGATCCGGCAGGACGGCCTGCGCTGGGTGAACCCCCTCACCTCGCGCACCAAGATCTCGACGCGCGTCCGCAACCACGAGACCGCCGTCCTGAAGGTCAACGACGCCTACGGCAACCCGATCGAGCTCGCCGCGGTCGTGGTGTGGCGCGTCGAGGACACCGCGCAGGCCATCTTCGAGGTGGACGACTACGTCGAGTTCGTCTCCACGCAGACCGAGGCGGCCGTACGGCACATCGCCATCGAGTACCCCTACGACGCCCACGAGGAGGACGGCCTCTCGCTGCGCGGCAACGCCGAGGAGATCACCGAGAAGCTCGCCGTCGAACTGCACGCGCGCGTGGAGGCGGCCGGGGTGCAGATCATCGAGTCGCGCTTCACGCACCTCGCGTACGCCCCCGAGATCGCCTCGGCGATGCTCCAGCGGCAGCAGGCCGGAGCGGTCGTCGCGGCCCGGCGGCAGATCGTCGACGGAGCGGTGGGCATGGTCGAGGCCGCGATCGCCCGGATCACCGAGCGGGACATCGTGGAGCTGGACTCCGAGCGGAAGGCGGCGATGGTCTCCAACCTGATGGTGGTGCTGTGCGGCGACCGTGCCGCGCAGCCGGTCCTCAACACCGGGTCCCTGTACCAGTGACAGTGCCTTCCGAAGACCCGGGTTCTCGGCGCCGGCCGCAGCAGCAGCGCAAGCAGGTGCTGCTGCGGCTGGACCCGGCGGTGTACGAGGCGCTGGCGCGGTGGGCCGGGGACGAACTGCGGTCGGCCAACGCGCAGATCGAGTTCCTGTTGCGGAAGGCGCTGGCGGAGGCGGGGCGCCTGCCGCGGGAGACCGGGCCGCTGCCTCGGCGTGGACGGCCGCCCAGTGACTCCCCTCCCAGGCCCCCGTCGGCCTGAACGGCCTCACCCTCAGGCGCCGGCCGGGTGGGGACTGCTGCCCGGCCCCGCGACGGAAAGCCGCTGTTGCGGAACCGTGACAACCACGCCCGACCTGCGCTCCCGCACACCCGGCCATGGTCTAGACACAAGGCGTATACATCATGCGTATACACCCCATATATAGTCCGGGTCATGTCCATTGGTCACGCTCTCCTGGGACTCCTGGAGTCCGGCCCTCGTCACGGTTACGACCTGAAGCGGGCCTTCGACGAGAAGTTCGGTCACGACCGGCCCCTGCACTACGGCCAGGTCTACTCGACGATGTCCCGTCTGCTGAAGAACGGACTCGTCGAGGTCGACGGCATCGAGGCGGGCGGCGGTCCCGAGCGCAAGCGGTACGCGATCACCGAGGCCGGTATCACCGACGTCGCGCGCTGGCTCACCACGCCGGAGAAGCCGGAGCCGTACCTCCAGTCGACCTTGTACACCAAGGTCGTCCTCGCGCTGCTCACGGAGCGGAACGCGGGCGACGTCCTCGACACGCAGCGCTCGGAGCATCTGCGCAGCATGCGGATCCTGACCGACCGCAAGCGCAAGGGCGACCTCGCCGACCAGCTCATCTGTGACCACGCGCTGTTCCACTTGGAGGCGGACCTGCGCTGGCTGGAGCTGACCGCGGCACGCCTCGACAAGCTGCGTGAGGCGGTGTCCACATGAGCTTCCCTCCCGGTTCCCTGCTCGCCGCCGAGAAGCTGTGCAAGGCCTACGGGCCGACCACCGCGCTCGACGGCGCCGAGTTCTCCATCCACCCCGGTGAAGTCGTCGCCGTGATGGGCCCCTCCGGCTCCGGGAAGTCGACGCTGCTGCACTGCCTCGCCGGAATCGTGACGCCGGACTCCGGGTCGATCACGTACAACGGGCGCGAGCTGGCGACCATGAGCGACTCCCAGCGCAGCGCGCTCCGGCGCTCCGAGTTCGGCTTCGTCTTCCAGTTCGGGCAGTTGGTGCCGGAGCTGACCTGTGTGGAGAACGTGGCGCTGCCGCTGCGGCTGAACGGCGTCTCCCGCAAGGAGGCCGAGCGGGCCGCCCTGTCCTGGATGGAGCGGCTGGAGGTCGACGACCTGCGCAAGAAGCGGCCCGGTGAGGTGTCCGGTGGTCAGGGGCAGCGGGTGGCCGTGGCCCGGGCGCTGGTCACCAACCCGCGGGTGCTGTTCGCGGACGAGCCGACCGGCGCGCTCGACTCGCTCAACGGCGAGCGCGTGATGGGCCTGCTCACGGAGGCCGCCCGGTCCACCAACGCGGCAGTCGTGCTGGTCACGCACGAGGCCCGGGTCGCCGCCTACTCCGACCGCGAGATCGTCGTACGCGACGGCAAGTCCCGGGACATGGAGCGCGCCGTATGAGAG
>NZ_DF968265.1:0-28497 GCF_001270025.1 Streptomyces azureus
CCCCGACGCCCCCGCCCTTCAACGCCCCCGCCGCCCGCCGTCTGCGCGCGGCCCTCGGCATGACACCCGAGCACGTCGCCCGCGACATGCGCGTGTCGTACGGACACCCCCACGTCACCCCGGACCACGTCATGGCCTGGGAACGTGGAGCCTCGGCCCCCTCCGGCTCCGAACTCACCGCGCTCGCGGGAGTGCTGTGGTGCTCGCCCGGCGAACTCATCGGCAGCCCCCGCACCCTGCGCGAGCACCGCATCGCCCGCGGCTTCGCCCCCGAGGACGTGGCCCGCGCCGTGGGGCACGAACTCCACGCCTATCTGCGCATGGAGGAGACCGACACCTGGCGCGGCACCGACCGTCAGTCCGCCGCCCTCGCCGATCTGCTCGGCCTGCGCCTGCCCGACTTCGTCACGGTCACGGGCCGCGACGCCAAGCTCGGCGAACTGCTGCGCAACGCCGTCACCACGCGCTGGCAGGCCTATGTACGCCCGGTGGCCAAGATCGTGCCCCTGGACCGGCAGTTCCTGGAGGACGCCCTCCAGGGCCTGCACCAGGACTACCAGGGGCACATGGCCGCCACCTTGAGCTGGGGCGGCGGCGGCAGCGAAGCCGGCGACGCCGCCCGCGACTTCCTCGACCGGATCGTCGAGCACTTCTGGACGAGGATCCAGGAGAGCCCGGGCTAGTCGGCTAGGTGATCCGAAAGACACGGCCTAGCCGGCCCAGGCCCGGCCGCTCTAGAAGACCGACTCGGCCTCGTCCATCCGGTCCTTCGGCACGGTCTTCAGCTCGGTCACGGCCTCCGCGAGCGGCACCATCACGATGTCCGTCCCGCGCAGCGCGGTCATCCTGCCGAACTCCCCCTGGTGCGCGGCCTCCACCGCGTGCCAGCCGAACCGCGTGGCGAGCACCCGGTCGTACGCGGTCGGTGAGCCGCCGCGCTGGACGTGGCCGAGAATGACCGGCTTGGCCTCCTTGCCGAGCCGTCGCTCCAGCTCATAGGCGAGCGCCGTGCCGATGCCCTGGAACCGCTCGTGGCCGAACTTGTCGATCGCGCCCTTGCCGTAGTCCATGGTGCCGTCGGCGGGGTGGGCGCCCTCGGCGACGCAGACGACCGCGAACTTCTTGCCGCGGGCGAAGCGCTCCTCGACCATCTTCACGAGATCGGCGGGGTCGAACGGCCGCTCCGGCAGACAGATCCCGTGCGCGCCGGCCGCCATGCCGGACTCCAGCGCGATCCAGCCCGCGTGGCGCCCCATGACCTCCACCACCATCACCCGCTGGTGGGACTCGGCGGTGGTCTTCAGACGGTCCATCGCCTCGGTGGCGACCCCGACCGCCGTGTCGAAGCCGAAGGTGCGGTCGGTCGACGAGATGTCGTTGTCGATCGTCTTCGGGACGCCCACGACCGGCAGGCCCGCGTCGGACAGCATGCGGGCCGCCGTCAGCGTGCCCTCGCCGCCGATCGGGATCAGCGCGTCGATGCCGAACTCGTGGATCATGTCGGAGGCGTTCTCGCAGGCCTCACGGAGACGGTCGCGCTCCAGCCGGGACGACCCCAGGATCGTGCCGCCGCGGGCCAGGATGCCGCTGACCGCGTTCAGGTCGAGGGTGCGGTAGCGGCCGTCCAGCAGCCCCGAGTAACCGTCCTCGAAGCCGATGACCTCGTCGCCGTAGTTGTCGACCGCCCGGTGCACGACCGACCGGATCACGGCGTTCAGGCCGGGGCAGTCGCCGCCTGCGGTGAGAACTCCGATACGCATCGTGCTGTGTCTCCTGCTCGCTGTTGATACCGGTGAGCCTCTGCCGATTGTTTCACGCTCGACAGCCCGGTGCCGCACCCCGAGGCTGACGGGCGCCTTATCTATCGGCGGAGGTATTGTCAAGAGGGTTCTGCTCACCTCGGTGGGCGATTTTTGTGCCCGTGGCTGGATAGCCATTGGCTTGACGTGTACCCCCATTCGAGACGAAACCTTGACGTGTACCCCCATTCGAGACGAAACGGAGAGCGCGCGTGACCCGCAGCGTGTACGTGACCGGCATCGACCGCGGCGACGGCCGCCAGGTCGTCGAACTGGGGGTCATGGAGCTCCTCACCCGGCAGGTGGACCGGGTGGGTGTCTTCCGTCCCCTCGTCCATGACGGCCCCGACCGCCTCTTCGAGCTGCTGCGCGCCCGCTACCGGCTCGCCCAGGACCCGGCGACCGTCTACGGCATGGACTACCACGAGGCGTCCGCCCTCCAGGCCGAGGCCGGCACGGACGAGCTGGTGTCCACGCTCGTCGACCGCTTCCACCTGGTCGCCCGTGACTACGACGTGGTCCTGGTCCTCGGCACCGACTACGCGGGCACCCAGCTCCCGGACGAGCTGTCGCTCAACGCCCGGCTGGCGAACGAGTTCGGCGCGTCCGTGATCCCGGTCGTGGGCGGCCGAAAGCAGACCGTCGAGTCGGTGCTCGCCGAGACGCGCAACGCCTACCGGGCCTACGACACGCTGGGCTGCGACGTCCTGGCCATGGTCACCAACCGGGTGGCCCGCGAAGACCGCGACGAGATCGCCGGCCAGCTCGGCTCCCGGCTCCCCGTGCCCTGTTACGTCCTGCCCGACGAGCCCGCGCTGTCCGCCCCGACCGTCTCGCAGATCGGCCACACCCTCGGCGCCAAGGTGGTGCTGGGCGACGACTCGGGGCTGGCCCGGGACGTGCTCGGCTTCGTCTTCGGCGGCGCGATGCTGCCGAACTTCCTGGGCGCCCTGACCCCGGGCTGCCTCGTCGTCACCCCGGGCGACCGGGCCGATCTGGTCGTCGGCGCGCTCGCCGCGCACAGCGCCGGCACCCCGCCGATAGCGGGCGTGCTGCTCACCCTGGACGAGGTGCCCGGCGACGACATCCTCACCCTCGCCGACCGGCTCGCGCCCGGCACCCCGGTGCTGTCGGTGGCCGGCACCAGCTTCCCCACCGCCGAGCAGTTGTTCTCCCTGGAGGGCAAGCTGAACGCGGCCACCCCGCGCAAGGCGGAGCGGGCGCTCGGCCTGTTCGAGCGGTACGCCGACACCGCCGACCTCGCGCGCCGCGTCTCCGCCCCGAGCAGCGACCGCGTCACGCCGATGATGTTCGAGCACAAGCTGCTGGAGCAGGCCCGCTCCGACCTGCGCCGCGTGGTGCTGCCCGAGGGCACCGAGGAGCGCGTGCTGCACGCCGCCGAGGTGCTGCTGCGCCGGGGCGTGTGCGAGCTGACCCTGCTCGGCCCCGTCGACCAGATCCGCAAGAAGGCCGCCGACCTCGGCATCGACCTCGGCGAGTCCCAGCTGATCGACCCGGCCACCTCCGACCTGCGCGACGCCTTCGCCGAGAAGTACGCGGCCCTGCGCGCCCACCGGGGCGTCACCGTGGAACTGGCGTACGACGTCGTCTCGGACGTGAACTACTTCGGCACGCTGATGGTGCAGGAGGGCCTCGCCGACGGCATGGTGTCCGGCTCCGTGCACTCCACGGCCGCGACCATCCGCCCGGCCTTCGAGATCATCAAGACCAAGCCGGACGCCGACATCGTCTCGTCGGTGTTCTTCATGTGCCTGGCCGACAAGGTCCTCGTCTACGGCGACTGCGCGGTCAACCCGGACCCGAACGCCCAGCAGCTCTCCGACATCGCCATCCAGTCGGCGAGCACGGCCGAGCAGTTCGGGGTGGAGCCGCGGATCGCCATGCTGTCGTACTCCACGGGGACGTCCGGCTCGGGCGCCGACGTGGACAAGGTGCGAGAGGCCACCGAGATCGTCCGCACGCGCCGGCCCGACCTGAAGATCGAGGGCCCGATCCAGTACGACGCCGCCGTGGAGCCGTCGGTCGCGGCGACCAAGCTGCCCGGCTCCGAGGTCGCCGGGCAGGCGAGCGTGCTGATCTTCCCCGACCTGAACACCGGCAACAACACCTACAAGGCCGTGCAGCGCTCGGCCGGCGCGATCGCCGTCGGCCCGGTGCTCCAGGGTCTGCGCAAGCCGGTCAACGACCTATCCCGGGGCGCCCTCGTCCAGGACATCGTCAACACCGTCGCCATCACGGCCATCCAGGCCCAGTCCCCCGCCCCGTCCCCGAGCGAGAAGGCAACCGCCCAGTGAGCCCCACCCGCGTCCTCGTCCTCAACTCCGGCTCGTCGTCGGTGAAGTACCAGCTGCTCGACATGCGTGACGACAGCCGGCTGGCGGTGGGACTGGTCGAACGCATCGGCGAGCAGACCTCGCGCCTGAAGCACACCCCGGCCGGCGGCGAGAGCCGGGAGCGCGGCGGCGCGATCGCCGACCACGACGCCGCCCTGAAGGCCGTCGCCGAGGAGCTCGCCAAGGACGGCCTCGGCCTGGACTCGCCCGAACTGGCCGCGATCGGGCACCGGGTGGTGCACGGCGGCAAGTCCTTCACCGAGCCGACCGTGATCGACGACGCCGTGCTCGCCGAGATCGAGCGGCTCATCCCGGTCGCCCCGCTGCACAACCCGGCCAACCTCACCGGCATCCGCACGGCCCGGGCGCTGCGCCCCGACCTGCCGCAGGTCGCGGTCTTCGACACCGCCTTCCACACCACGATGCCGGAGTCGGCCGCCCGTTACGCGATCGACGTGCAGACGGCCGACGAGCACCGCATCCGCCGCTACGGCTTCCACGGCACCTCCCACGCCTACGTCTCCCGGGCCACCGCCGATCTGCTCGGCAAGGACCCCGCCGAGACGAACGTGATCGTGCTGCACCTGGGCAACGGGGCGTCCGCCTCGGCCGTCAGGGGCGGTCGTTGCGTGGACACCTCCATGGGGCTGACGCCTTTGGAGGGCCTCGTGATGGGTACGCGCTCGGGAGACATGGACCCGGCCGTCATCTTCCATTTGATGCGTGTTGGTGGAATGTCCGCCGACGAGATCGACACTCTTCTCAACAAGAAGAGCGGTCTGATCGGACTGTGCGGCGACAACGACATGAGGGAGATCCGCCGCCGCGTCGACGAGGGCGACGAGCAGGCGGAGCTGGCGTTCGACATCTACATTCACCGCCTGAAGAAGTACATCGGCGCCTATTACGCCGTACTCGGGCGGGTGGACGCGGTGGCCTTCACCGCCGGCGTCGGCGAGAACGCGGCGCCCGTGCGGGCGGCCGCCCTGGCGGGCCTGGAGGAGCTGGGCCTGGCGGTGGACGGCGAGCGCAACGCCGTACGCGGCGACGCGGCGCGGCTGATCTCGCCCGAGGGCGCCCGGGTCGCGGTGGCGGTGGTGCCTACTGACGAGGAATTGGAGATCGCGACACAGACCTACGCGCTGGTAATTGGTTCAGGGAATCACACCTGAGCGGCATCCCGCCCTTTTGTATTTTCCGCCAGACGGAATATTCCGTTGCGAAACAAACCGATAGGATCGCCCCCATGCGCCGTTCGAAAATCGTCTGTACTCTCGGCCCCGCGGTCGACTCCCACGAGCAGCTTGTCGCGCTGATCGAGGCCGGCATGAACGTGGCCCGCTTCAACTTCAGCCACGGCACGCACGCCGAGCACCAGGGCCGGTACGACCGGGTCCGTGCCGCCGCCAAGGAGACCGGCCGGGCCATCGGGGTCCTCGCCGACCTCCAGGGCCCCAAGATCCGCCTGGAGACCTTCGCCGAGGGTCCCGTGGAGCTGGTCCGCGGTGACGAGTTCACCATCACCACCGAGGACGTCCCGGGTGACAAGACGATCTGCGGGACCACCTACAAGGGCCTGCCCGGCGACGTGACCAAGGGCGACCAGGTCCTGATCAACGACGGCAACGTCGAGCTGAAGGTCACCGAGGTCGAGGGCCACCGGGTGAAGACGATCGTCATCGAGGGCGGCGTCATCTCCGACCACAAGGGCATCAACCTGCCCGGCGCGGCCGTCAACGTGCCCGCGCTGTCCGAGAAGGACATCGAGGACCTCCGCTTCGCGCTGCGCATGGGCTGCGACCTGGTCGCGCTGTCCTTCGTCCGGGACGCCAAGGACGTCCAGGACGTGCACCGCGTGATGGACGAGGAGGGCCGCCGCGTCCCGGTCATCGCCAAGGTGGAGAAGCCGCAGGCGGTGCAGAACATGGAGGACGTCGTGATGGCGTTCGACGGCGTGATGGTCGCCCGCGGTGACCTCGCCGTCGAGTACCCGCTCGAGAAGGTCCCCATGGTGCAGAAGCGCCTGATCGAGCTGTGCCGGCGCAACGCCAAGCCGGTGATCGTGGCGACCCAGATGATGGAGTCGATGATCACCAACTCCCGTCCGACCCGCGCCGAGGCCTCCGACGTGGCCAACGCGATCCTGGACGGCGCCGACGCGGTCATGCTGTCCGCCGAGTCGAGCGTGGGCGCCTACCCGATCGAGACCGTGAAGACGATGTCGAAGATCGTCACCGCGGCCGAGCAGGAGCTGATGTCCAAGGGGCTCCAGCCGCTGGTCCCGGGCAAGAAGCCGCGCACGCAGGGCGGTTCGGTGGCCCGGGCCGCGTGCGAGATCGCCGACTTCCTCGGCGGCCGCGGCCTGGTGGCCTTCACCCAGTCCGGCGACACCGCCCGCCGGCTGTGCCGCTACCGCGCCGTCCAGCCGATCATCGCGTTCACCACGGACGAGTCCACCCGCAACCAGCTCGCGCTCAGCTGGGGCGTGGAGCCGCACGTCGTGCCGTTCGTGAACAGCACGGACGAGATGGTCGACCTGGTGGACCAGGAGATGGTGAAGCTGAACCGCTTCAACGAGGGCGACATCGTGGTCATCACCGCCGGCTCGCCCCCCGGCGTCCCCGGCACCACCAACATGGTGCGCGTCCACCACCTGGGCGGCGCGAAGAGCTGACCCGGAACGAGCCCTGAGGGCCCGTGTACGGCGCCGCGGGCGCCCCCTGCTCCGACAGGGGGCGCCCTCGCTTTTGCGGCTGCGAAAGCCGAGGCCGCCAATACGTCCGGCTGCGTGAGGATCTGATCGCCAAGCGACGGACGCGATGCGCATCTTCAACCAGGACGCCGCGAACCAGCGGTACACCGAGAACCTGGAGCCCGGTCAGGGGCCTCGGCCGCTGAGGTGGGGCTGCAAGACCAACTCGCGCCGGAACCCAAGTGTCTGATCGACGCGTTGAAGGAGATCAGCCGGCAAAAGGGCGTCGGGTAGGTACCGACGCGGAGTCAAAAGGGGCCGCGCCCGCGGTGCGAGCCGGCCCTCCGCCGTTGCTTCAGCGGCAGACGTGGTGAGTGTCCCTGGCGATCGCACTGTGCAGGACCGCACCCGTGCCCTCGGACTCGTCCGAGTCGGTCCGGCGAAAGGTGAAGTGCACGTCCGCGGGGCAATGGCGCACCACGAGTGTGACCTGGTCCGCCGGGTCGGGCCAGGATCCCTCCTCGGCACGTATCCCAGCCGTCGAGAACGCCTCGCGAAGCTGCGCCGCAGCCACGGCCGAGGACAGTTTTTCCGTCTTGCCCGGTACGCCGCTCGGAAGGTCGACGGAACCGGTCCCGGTACTCAGGGCCACCGCCCGGAGGATGTCGCAGCAGACCTCGAGACGTACGTCGCCGTAGCGCAGGTTGCGCGGCTCGCCGCTCCTTCTCCGCCGGCCCGGGAAGTACTCCCCGCCCTGGGGCGGCCCCAGCCGCTCACCGGCCCCCGGACAGCGGCGAGGGCGCCCCCTGGTGGCCAGGGGGCGCCCTCGAGTCCGTCGGGTACGTCAGTCCGTGACGTACTGGCGCAGCCCGGGCACGGTCAGCGTGCCTCCGAACTGGCCGGCCTGAGTGACCTTCACCTTGGTGAAGTAGATGAGGGGGATGTTCAGGGGCGGCGGGTGCTCCGGGTCGAACGTGACCGGGATCAGCCCGAGGAGGTTGCCCGAGATCTTCTCCGTGTACATCACCGTCTTGCCGTCGGTGATCGTGGACATCGACCCCTTCGCCGCCTGGACGTGGTGGGTCTTGCCGGACTGCTTGTCCTTGACGAGCTGGTGCAGGTCCCCGATGTCGGTGCCGTCGTTGATGACGTACTTCAAAACCTTCTTCGTGGCGCCGCTCGCCGTCTTCACCTGCACGATGCCCTGGTAGTCGGCACCCTTCAGGGTCAGCGAGCTGGCCTCCAGGTACCAGGGGTCGTCGGGCACCAGGATCTGGTTGTCGACGCCGCCCTCGGCATCCGTGGCGGCCGGGCAGTCCTCGGGGTCCACGGAGGGGCTCGCGGACGGGCTGGGGGAGGCGGTGGCCTTGTCCGCCGCCTCCTCGGCCGCCTTCTCTGCGGCCTCGGTGGTGTCCTCGGCCGCCTTCGACGCCGTGTCGGTCGTGTCCTTCACGGTGTCCTTCGCCGTGTCGGTGACCTTGTCGGTGGTCTCCTTGACGGTGTCGGACGCGTCGTTCTCGCTCTTGTCCTGTGTCTCGTCCGTGTCCCCGGACGGCGAGGCGGACGCGGACGGTGTGGGACTCGGGCTCGGGCTCTCGGTGGACTTGCCACCGTTGAAGATACCGCCGATCGCGTCGCCGATGTCCTCCAGCACGTTGCCGGCGCTCTTGGACGGCGACGGGCTCGGCGTTGCCGCGTCGTCCTCGCCCGACGCTCCCGAGGAGGGCGAAGGGGTCGGCGTGGGCTCGGTCTTGCCGCCCGTGTCGTCGGAACCTGAATCCGACGAACCGGACGAGTCCGCAGGGTCCTTGTCCGCGTCCGAGCCGCCCGCGGGCGCCGAGGGAGTCGGCTCGGACGTGTTCTCGTCCTTCTTGCCGTCGTCCTCGCCGCCGCTCGCCGAGGGCGAGGGGGAGGCGCCGTCCTTGTCCTTGTCCTTGTCGCCCTCCAGCGCCGCGACGCAGTCCTTGTACTCGTCGGCCTTCAGGCTGTTCGAGGTCGACGGCTGGTCGTCGGCGAGGGCGAGTGTCGGGGTGAATCCCATGCCCATGAGGACCGCGGTGGGCATCGCCGCCATGGCTATCGCCTTGCCGGCGGGCATCTGGAACCGGGTGAACAGCGGCTTCTTGGGAGCCGCGTGACGAGGCCCCGTTCTCGCCCGAGCCGGGGTCTCGGGCAACTGGTCGCGGGCGTCAGCCGACACGGTACCCCCCGTTACGGGCCTCGGGCCGGACGTCGTTCGCCGGACCGCCGTCGCCGGTCTCGTACGGGGTCTGCGGCGGGACCGGCTCATCGCCGGCGCCCTGGGACGCGGGTTCCACGGCGCCCTCTCCGGCCGGTCCGCGACCGGGCTTGTGCCGTCCCCCGTCGGCGCCCTCCGCCTTGCCGGGCGCCCAGGAGACCGCGAGCGCACCACCGAACAGCGCGCACAGGAAGCCGATGAGGAAGCCTCCGATGTTGGAGACCACCAGCGACACCAACGCGAGGATGATCGCCGCGACACCGGCGAAGACCCGCGTCGCATGCTGGAACCACATGGTCAGCCCCAGCGTGATCAGCAGGACCCCGATGATGAGGGAGCCGGCACCCGCGGTGGTCGCCATGGTGAGCGACATGGTGCCCAGCTTCAGGGTGGCGTAGGGGAAGTAGGCGATCGGCACCCCGCCGAGGATGGTGAACAGGCCTGCCCAGAACGGCCGGCTGCCCCGCCATTCACGGAATCGCCGACGCAGCCGGGTGAAGGTCCCGGCGCTCTGGACCGGAGTCTCGGCACTCATGGAAAACAGCTCCCTCGGTCCGGTGGAGGTACGTACCGGCTCGGAAGTAGGCGTTCAGTAGCCGGAAGTTGTGAGTCTGTGAAGGGGCCCGGCGGACGGCCGGGCCGGGCCCGCGGGGCGGGGAAACCGTGGCTTCCCCGCCCCTCAGGGACAGCTCGACCGCCCCTGTGGTGCCCGTGGGCCGGAGGCCGTCAGAAGCACTCCATGCCCTTGTCCGTGCCAAGACGCATCGACAGGCCGTTGAGCGTGAAGGTGCCGGCCGTGGTCGCCCACGCCGTCTGCTCGACGTTGGTGAGGTCGGCCGACTCGGCCTGCTGGGCGAAGCCGCCCGGCAGCGTGGTCTTCGTGTCCTTGACCTCCGGGCCACGCGTCTTGTCCTGGACCGCCACACCGATGTCGATGTTCTTGAACTTCGCATCGGCGTCGAGCTGGGCGACGTCGATGTAGAGGTTCTTCGCCGTGACCGGCTTCTTGGGGTTGTTCCCCGCCTCAAGACGGAGGTAGACCGTCTTGCCTATGAGGGGGATCGGCGTCGCGACCGACTGACACATCTTGGTGATCGTCGCGTCGTCGAACGACGAGATCGCCACCGGAACCGGCTTCTTTTCCTTGCCCTCGGTCGAGGCGTAGACGGTATCGATTCCGCCGTACTGAGCGAAACCCTCACCGTGCAGGTGAGAGGCCTTCACCTTGAACTGCTGACCGGAGACGCTGAACGACGCGGCCAGCGCACCCTGCGCCAGCCCGACACCCACACATGCCGCGGCGGCCACGCTGGGCACCATGACCACAGCGAACCGCTTCCATCTGGTCCCGCCACGCACCTGGGACTCCATATTTCCTCCTTCTCGGACGTACATCTCCTGACCTGGCTCGCCCCGAATCGCGGCTCAGCCGTGCAGGGATGGGAGAAGTGCTACGTCCTCGGGAAGGAGAGCGCCTGCACTCGGCGGCGCACCTCGCGCCCGAATCACCGGCGATCACCCCCGAGCGACAACCACTGGTCGCGCCTGACACGCATCACGCACAACCCTGCTGGACAGGCTTCGCCGAATGGGCGAAGACCCCCCTGTCCAAGAGCCGGCGCCACTGCCGCCGGCTCTGCTCGGTGGGGACCCAGGATGTCCCGCGACCCAACCGGCTGCCGGGGTACGGGAATGGACCGAGCGTGGCCGATCGTGGTGCATTCTCGCCGCCCGCACAAGGGGGATCGTTACTGGCTAGTAACGGCCGGATAACCGAACAACGACCCCCCGGTCTCGGACGACGACACAGGGTGTTGCCGAACGGCGGTACAAAGTTGTTGATCGGCGGACAGAAACCGACAGATCAACGCGCGCGACTTACTCGCAGTAACAGCGGCCGCGTTTACCAAGTTTTGGCAAAGCGCGGCCGCGGTGACGCTCTTTCGGCAAATCTTTCACGCGGGCATCACAGGCCCGTGTGTTTAACGACTGGTCAGAACAGGGCCCGGGCCAGGGCCCTGCGGGCCGCGATCACGCGCGGATCCTCGGGTCCGACCACCTCGAACAGCTCCAGCAGCCGCATCCGTACGGTGTCCCGGTCGTCACCCACCGTACGCCCCACGGTCTCGATGAGCCGGCCGAAGGCGTCCTCCACGTGGCCGCCCACCAGATCCAGGTCGGCGGCGGCGATCTGAGCCTGCACGTCGGCCGGCTTCTCGGCCGCGTCCCTGCGCACCTGCTGCGGGTCGACACCCTGCACGCGCTGGAGCAACTCGGCCTGGGCGAGGCCCAGTTTGGCCTCCTCGTTGCCCGGGTCCTCGCTCAGCACGTTCTTGTAGGCCTGGACGGCACCGCTCAGGTCGCCGGAGTCCAGCGCCTGCACGGCGGCTTCGAGGAGCGCGTCGTACGGACCGGCCGGCCGCTCGGGAGCCTGCTGGGCGCCGCCGCCCGGCTCGGCTTCGGGGTCGACGGCGAGGCCGGTCAGACCGAAGCGCTGCTCGGCGACCTGGACCAGCTGGTCCAGGGTCTGCCGGATCTGCTCCTCGCCCGCGGCCCCCTGGAAGAGCGGCAGCGCCTGCCCCGCGACGACCGCGAACACCGCGGGGATCCCCTGGATGCCGAACTGCTGCATCAGCATCTGGTTGGCGTCGACGTCGATCTTGGCGAGCAGGAAGCGGCCGTTGTACTCGACGGCCAGCCGCTCCAGGACCGGGCTCAGCTGCTTGCAGGGCTGACACCACTCGGCCCAGAAGTCGATGACGACGGGCACCTCGGCGGACCGCTGGAGGACGTCCCTCTCGAACCCCGCCTCGTCGACGTCGATGACGAGATCGGCCGGGGAGATCGCCCCCGTGCCACCCTCCCGGGCGGCTTGCGCACGCGCCTGCTCCGCCTTCGCCTTGGCCTCCTGGGCCGCCTTCACCGCGGCGAGGTCGACGACTCCGCTCATGGACATGTTCCGTGGCTGCATGCGTCTATCCTCCCCCGTACTGCGCGCGCGTGTGAAAACGGTCTGAAAGCCGGGCCGGTCGGATGCCCTTGGCGCCGGGTCCCCACCCCACGCCGTGTCGCCGCAGCCCGTGTACGTCCCTCACGAGCTTTCGCTACGAGACGTAGCGTAATGCCACACCGAACCGCCGGGACACCGCCCCCCGGTGATCTCCCTCACGGCCGCACAGGAACCGCCGGTTTATGGTCAGGACATGCACAGCCGCAGCCCAGCAAGCCGCACCGGGCGCCCGCGCAGCGCCACGGCGGACGCCGCGATCCTGGCCGCGACCCGCGAGGCTCTCGTGGAGCTGGGCTGGTCCAAGCTCACCCTGGGAGACGTCGCGACACGCGCCGGGGTTGCGAAGACGACCCTCTATCGCCGCTGGGCGGGCAAGAACGAACTGGTCGTCGACGCGGTCGCGGTGCTCTTCGACGAGCTGGAACTCCCGGACAGCGGCTCACTGGCCGCGGACATCGAGGGCGTCGTCCTCCAGTTCGCGGCGATCCTGGCCCGCCCGGAGGCCAAAAGCGGCCTGATGGCAGTGGTGGCGGAGGCCACCCGCGACGACGCCCTGCGCGAACGCATCCGCGCATCGGTGGTCGACCGCCAGAAACGCCTGGTCCTGGAGGGCAGGTCCCGAGCCCAGGTACGAGGCGAACTCCCACCCGAACCGGACCCCGCCACAGCGTCCCGCACGGCAGACCTGATCTTCGACATGGTCGCGGGGGCGGTGGTCCACCGCACGCTGGTGAGCGGGGGGCCGGTGGACGAGGCGTGGGTACGCGGCTTCACCCTGGTGCTGCTCCGGGGACTGGCGGCAGGAACCGCACACACGGCCGCCGGCTGAGACATGCCCGTCCGCCACCCGCCGCGCCGGCGTGAGGGCCGCTCAGGAGGAACCGCCACCGAAGGTGATGCCGCCGTGGATGTCCCGGCCCTGGATCACCGTGCCCCGGGTGCCGCCGGAGATCTCGTTGTGCACGTCCCCGGACCGTGACGCGACCTCCGCGTCCGCCCGCCGCCGCCAGGTCTCCGGGCGCGTTCGTTGAGCAGCGCGGCGAGCCGCCCGGCCCGCTCCTCGGTGCGCGGGGGCTCTGCCGGGACCAGCCGGCTCGTCTTCGCCGGAACGGGACCCCCTTCGGGTGACCAGGTCGCGCAGGGACGCCCAGATCTGTTCCCCGGCCGCACCGGCCGTCCCCGAGGCGAGAGCCACGAGCAGTCCTGCCGTGATCGGCTCCACGGAGGTCCTGGGTGCAGAAGACCGACACGGTCCAGGTCAGCGGCAGGCGCAGCACCGTGTGGTGCCAGGAGCCCGCGTCCGAGGTGTACGACCTGTCGGGTGTCGCGTACGGCGAGCCCCCGTCCAGCATGCTCCTCGGGTGCGGGCGCTGAACCCCGCCGGCAGACAGAGGACGTACTCAGAAGCCCGCAGGCTCGGTGTACACCCCCCACTCGTCCCGCAGCACCCCGCAGATCTCGCCGAGCGTCGCCTCGGCCCGGACCGCCTCCAGCATCGGCTCGATCATGTTCGCGTCCGACCGCGCCGCGGCGACCATGCCGTCGAGCGCCGCACGGACCCGCGCGTCGTCCCGCCCGGCCTTCCGCTCCCCGAGCACCCGGACCTGCTCCCGCTCCACCTCGTGGCTGACCCGCAGGATCTCCAGATCCCCGGTCACCGACCCGGTGTGGACGTTCACCCCGACGACCTTCTTGTCGCCCTTCTCCAGCGCCTGCTGGTACCGGAACGCCGACTCCGCGATCTCCCCGGTGAACCAGCCGTCCTCGATGCCCCGCAGGATCCCGGAGGTGATCGGCCCGATCGGATGCTGTCCGTCGGGGTGTGCCCGCAGCCCCCGCTCCCTTATCTGCTCGAAGATCTTCTCGGCGTCGGCCTCGATCCGGTCCGTCAGCTGCTCGACGTACCAGGAACCGCCCAGTGGGTCGGCCACGTTGGCGACGCCGGTCTCCTCCATCAGCACCTGCTGGGTGCGCAGGGCGATCTCCGCCGCCTGCTCGCTCGGCAGCGCGAGGGTCTCGTCGAGGGCGTTGGTGTGCAGCGAGTTCGTCCCGCCGAGCACGGCCGCCAGCGCCTCCACGGCCGTCCGTACGACGTTGTTGTACGGCTGCTGCGCGGTGAGGGAGACACCCGCCGTCTGCGTGTGGAAGCGCAGCCACTGGGCCTTCTCGGACTTCGCCCCGTACACGTCCCGCATCCAGCGGGCCCAGATCCGCCGGGCCGCCCGGAACTTCGCGATCTCCTCGAAGAAGTCGACGTGCGCGTCGAAGAAGAAGGACAGACCGGGGGCGAAGACGTCGACGTCCAGCCCGCGCGACAGCCCCAGCTCCACGTATCCGAAGCCGTCCGCCAGCGTGTACGCCAGCTCCTGCGCGGCCGTCGACCCGGCCTCGCGGATGTGGTAGCCGGAGACGGACAGCGGCTTGTACGCGGGGATGCCGGCCGCGCAGTGCTCCATCAGGTCGCCGATGAGCCGCAGGTGCGGCTCCGGCTGGAAGAGCCACTCCTTCTGGGCGATGTACTCCTTGAAGATGTCCGTCTGGAGCGTGCCGTTCAGGACGGACGGGTCGACGCCCTGCCGTTCGGCGGCGACCAGGTACATGCAGAAGACGGGCACGGCCGGTCCGCTGATGGTCATGGACGTCGTCACGTCACCCAGCGGGATGTCCTTGAACAGGAGCTCCATGTCGGCCGCCGAGTCGATCGCGACGCCGCAGTGCCCGACCTCGCCCAGCGAACGCGGGTCGTCGGAGTCGCGGCCCATGAGCGTCGGCATGTCGAAGGCGACCGAGAGCCCGCCTCCGCCGTTGCGGAGGATCATCTTGTAGCGCTCGTTGGTCTGCTCGGCGTTGCCGAACCCGGCGAACTGCCGGATGGTCCACGTACGCCCCCGGTAACCGGTCGCGTACAGGCCGCGGGTGAAGGGGTACTCCCCGGGCCAGCCGATCCGCTCGAACCCCTCGTACCTGTCGCCGGGCCGGGGCCCGTACACCGGCTCCACGGGATCGCCGGAGAGCGTGGTGAAGTCGGCCTCGCGCTTGCGCGCGGCGTCGAACCGGGCCTGCCAGCGACGGCGGCCTTCCTCTATGGCGTCAGCGTCCATACACTCGAATTTACTAGGACGTCCAAGTAAATGTCGATGGCAGACCGCCGTACGTTCGTCCGTACGGCGGTGCGGTTACGCCTTGACGGTCGCGGGCGAGTCCTCCGCGACCCTGGCCTCGAGCTCGCGGCTGATCTTGCGCTCCACGAAGAACGCGGCCGTCGGGATGGTCCCGGCGAGCAGCACCCAGATCTGCTTGCCCACCCGCCACTTCGCCTTGGAGCCAAGGTCGAAGGCGAAGATCAGGTACACGACGTAGAGCCAGCCGTGCGCGATGCTGACGACGCGCGTGAAGTCGGCCGCGCCGTTCAGGTCGAGCACGTACTTGCCGATCATGCCGAGGGTCAGCAGGACCAGCAGTACGCCGGTGACGTAGGCCATCACGCGATAGCGGGTCAGCACGCTCTTCTTCATGCCGTCGAGCGTAACGACCCGTTCCGGGAGATCTTGGCCCGGGTCACCCCTCCTCGAAGTCCCCCGCGGCGATCCGCAGCGGCCGCAGCATCGCGAAGATCTCGGCGCACTCCTCCGCGTCGTACACCCCGAGCCCGAAGTCCATCGCCATCAGGTCGCGGGTGGCCGCCTCGACCACCTCGCGGCCCTTGTCGGTGATGCTGGCAAGGGTGCCGCGCCCGTCGTTCGGATTGGGCCGCTTGGCGACGAGGCCCGACCTGACCAGCCGGTCCACGGTGTTCGTCACGGACGTGGGGTGCACCATGAGCCGCTCACCGATCTTGGACATGGGCAGCTCGCCGGACTTGGAGAAGGTGAGCAGCACCAGCGCCTCGTAGCGCGCGAACGTCAGCCCGTACGGCCTGACCACCGCGTCGACCTCGGCGAGGAGGATCTGCTGGGCGCGCATGATCGAGGTGATCGCGGCCATGGACGGCACGTTTCCCCAGCGCTGCTTCCAGCGTTCGTCGGCGCGCGCGATCGGATCGAAGGAGAGACTGAGCGGCTTCGGCACGAACCCGACCTTACCGGCCGGTCACATGGTGGTCAGCCCTGTCTCGGCCTTCGGTCACCAGTGCCCTCGGGCACGATCTCGAAGACCCCGGTCCACCGGTCGTCGTGCAGACAGGCGTTCATCGGCCTGACCAGAGTGGTGTGATCGGGGTCGGTGCGCCACCGCTTGATGGCTTCGAGGCTTTCCCACTCACTGGTGAGCAGCCATCGACCGGGATCGTCGACGGAGCGGCAGAGCTGTTCGCGCAGATGTCCGGGAAATCGCATGGCGCCGTCGCGTACGCCTTGGTAGGCATCCACGAAATCCGCTTCCCTTCCCTCCCGGACGCGCAGCAGGCGAACCACTCGCACCCGCGCCGGTGCCGGAGTCTCCCCCGTCACGACGGGTCGAGAACGACGGGGAGTTCCGCGAGCCCGCGGAAGGCGGGGAACGGCACGGTCAGCCAGCGCACGTTCTCCGGCTCCCCGACCAGGGCCATGGCGGGGTGGCGCCCGAAGAGCGTGGTGAGGGCGATCTGCATCTCCAGACGCGCCAGAGGCGCGCCGATGCAGTAGTGCGGGCCGAGGCCGAAGGCGAGGTGCGTCGCCTGAACGTTCGGACGTTCGACGTCCATGCGGTCCGGGTCGGGGAACACTTCCGGGTCCCGGTTGGCCGCCGTGAGCGAGATCTGCACGAGCGCGCCCTTGGGGATGAGTGTGTCGCGGATCTTGATGTCTTCCGTCGCGTAGCGAAATGTCGAGTTCTCCACGGAGGTCTCGAACCGGAAGATCTCCTCGACGGCTGCGGCCGTCGCCCCCGGGTCCCGGAAGGCCAGGCGCTTCTGCTCCGGCTGGCAGAGCAGGTGGTAGACGGCGTTGCCGACCTGGTACGCGGTCGACTTGTGGCCCGCGAAAAGCAGCACCCACGCGGTGGAGACGAGTTCGTGGTCGGTGAGCGCGCCGTCCTCGTCCTGCGCCGTGACGAGTGCGCTGAGCAGAGCTCCGTCCGGCTCCTTCCGCTTCCGCGCGATCAGGTGCACCAGATAGTCGCGCAGGTTTCCCTCGGCGATTTCCAGCGCCTTTCGCGCCTCCGGCCCGAAGCCGGTCTGAGCGACGGTGGCGGACCATTCCTGGGCTTGCCTGCGTTCGTTCTCCGGGACGCCGAGGAGCTCACAGATCACGTGCAGCGGCAGCGGGAAGCAGAACTCCTTCAGGAGGTTCACGGGCTCCGACGCCGGGCAGCGGTCCAGCAGGTCGTCAGCGATCTTCTGGACCTTCGGACGCAGCGACTCCACCCTCTTGGGGGTGAAGGTGGTGCCGACGATCCTGCGGAGCCTGGTGTGCTTCGGAGGGTCCGAGAACAGCATGTTGTCGTCCAGGGCGATCGACGAGTCGCCGAAGATGCGGTGGTAGGCGTCGATGGCGCCGTACATGTCCTTGCTCAGCCGAGGGTCGGCCAAGGCGGCACGGGCGTCGTCGTACCGGGTGATCAGGTACGTGTCGACCCCGTGAGGGGGCGTCAGCGGGCATACGGGTGCGGTCGCTCTGAGCGCGGCGTACACGGGATGGGGGTTGGCGCGAAACTCCCGGCTGCAGGCCGAGGCCGCGGCAGCGGCCTCTTCGGACGACATTTCCTCGGATGCGAACGCTTGCGTCATGGCTGGTCCCGGGGGTCGAAAGTTCCGTCGGTCGGTCACACGATTTCCCGGCAGGCACGGCGCGGCAAACGCTGCTGGGCCATATGAGTCTCAGCGCCGCAGAACGAGATGCGAATTGCTCCGGTGACCCGGCCGGCGTACCCCGGGGCGCGCGGTTAGGTCCCGCTTGGTAAACATCATGGACGGGCCAGTCCACCGATTCCCGGGCTGGACAAGTCGCCGGATGACGAGGAAACCAGTGAGCGGACGCGAAGTGGAATCTGTGCCAGTTCTCATCGTGGGCGGATCCCTGGTGGGTCTTTCCACCTCCGTATTCCTGGGGCGTCTCGGAATCGAGCACATGCTCGTGGAACGGCATGCCGAGACATCGACGCACCCACGTGGCCGCGGGAACAACGTGCGCACCATGGAGATCTTCCGGACCGCCGGACTCGAGCAGAGCGTGCGGGAGGCCGCCTTCGCTCTCGCCGGAAACGACGGCGTTCTCCAGGTGGACACCCTCGTCGGGGACCAGCGCCGCTGGATCGTTCAGGACATTGCCGCAGGCATGGACGTCTCCCGGGTCAGCTCCTCGAACTGGTGCCTGTGCAGCCAGAACGATCTGGAGCCGGTCCTGCTGAACCGCGCCCGCCAGGGCGGCGACATCCGCTTCGGTACGGAGCTGCTTTCCTTCACGCAGGACGAAAAGGGAGTCCGGGCACAGGTCATGCGCCGGGACACCGGTGAGACCCGTACCGTGCACGCCGATTTCCTGGTGGCCGCCGATGGCCCGAGAAGCCCCGTTCGCAAACGTCTGGGAATCGGCCAGTCAGGACCCGGTGCCCTGTTCCACAACGTCAGCGTCACGTTCCGGAGCAAAACCCTCAAGGAATACGTCGGACCGAAGCGATTCATCGTCTGCTACACCACCGATCCACAGGGGGAAGGCGCCTTGCTGCCCGTGGACAACGAGGAACGGTGGGTCATCCATATCCCTTGGTCCCCCGATCGGGGCGAAACGCTGGAAGACTTCGGAAACGAGCGCTGCGCGGCACATATTCGCGCGGCCGTCGGTGTTCCGGACCTTGATGTCGAGATCGCGGAAAAGGCGCCTTGGCACGCTTCCAGGCGAATCGCGGACAGCTACGGGCAGGGCCGGGTCTTTCTGGCCGGTGACGCGGCTCATGAAATGCCGCCCAACGGGGCGTTCGGCTCCAACACCGGGATCCAGGACGCCCACAACCTCGCCTGGAAACTCGCCGCGGTACTCCGCGGCTGGGCCGGCCTGCCGCTGCTCGACACCTACGAGTGTGAACGACGGCCTGTCGCCGTCACGACGAGCGAACGGGCCGCCCGGCAGGTGGCCGAGGAGCAGCACCCCGCATTCGGCCCGGCGGCGGGACGCAACAACGACGCGGCGGACCTCATGACGGTCGCGCTCTGCTACCGGTACGCCTCGGATGCCGTGGTGGGCGCCTCCCCTCAGCGGCCGGTCGTCCCGGAAGCCTTCCGGATCGACGGAGAACCGGGGAGCCGCGCACCCCACATGTGGGTCAGGGCAGGAGGCGCCAGGATCTCCACTCTCGATCTGTACGAGCGTTCCTTCGTCGTACTCGCCGGGGCCGAAGGCCACCAGTGGCGCCGCGCGGCGGAGCGGGCGGGCGAGAAGCTCGGCGTGCCGGTCGAGGTGTATCTCGTGGGGGACGGCCCTGATCACGACCTCGTTCCCGAGCCGGATGCCGACTGGGCGGCGCTGCACGGCACCGCCGACGACGGTGCCGTCCTCGTACGCCCGGACGGTTTCGTCGCATGGCGCGCGCCCACCCACCTGCCGTCCGCCGACCGTGTGCTGACGGACGTGCTGCAGACCGTGCTCTGCCGCGGCTGAACACCCACCGAAACGACCACGCCGAGGACATGCCGATGACATTCGAAGACGGCCCCGTCGCGGGCCGAGTGGACGTCCACCACCATTTCACCGCGCCGGCCTGGCTGGACTGGGCGGAAGAACGCGGTGTCGTCAACCGCGAGAGGCTGCCCTGGTGGACACGCTGGGACCTGGACGCGGCTCTGGAAGTCATGGACAAGACGGGCATCAGCACCGCTGTCATGACCGTCGCGATGCTCGGACGGTTCCGCGAGCGGGCGGAGCGCCAGGAGAGCGCGCGGATCGCCCTGCGAGCGGCGGCCGATGTCGTCGAGGACCATCCCGCGCGCTTCGCCTTCTTCACTCCTGTGTTCCTGGACGACCTGGAACTCTCGCAGTGGAGCCTCCGTTACGGACTCGACGAACTCGGGGCCGTCGGGGTGAGCACGAGAACGAGCATGGACGGTGTCTACCTCGGTGACGCCGCCCACGACCGCCTCCTGCAGGAGCTGAACGACCGGTCCGCCGTCGTCAGCACGCACCCCATGGAAGTGCCGGCCGGAAAGGACGGCGGTGCCGGACTGCCGGGGATGCCGCCCTTCGTGTGCGACTTCCTCATGGACACCACACGCGCGGCCATCAACCTGATCCGCAACGGCACCCTGGACCGCTATCCGAATCTCAGCTTCGTCCTTCCCCATGGGGGAGGCTTCCTTCCGTACATGGCCACTCGGCTCGAACTCTTCGGCGGGCACCTCACCCCCGAGATCGAGCCGGGCAGGGTCCGTGACTACCTGCACCGGTTCTACTTCGACACAGCGGGCCCCATGTCTCCCTCCGCCACGCCCAGTCTGCTGGCCACGGTGGATCCCAGCCGTGTCCTCTTCGGCACGGACTGGCCGCCCACCCCCGCACAGGTCGTCGCCGACATCGCGGTACCCGCCCTGGACGGCGACCCCTTCCTCTCGCCGGAACAGCTCAGGGGCATCAACCGGGAGAACGCCATGCGTCTGCTGCCGGTACTGGCCCGCTCCTCCTAGCTCCTGGCCGCACGCACGAGAGAAGGCCGCCGCCCTCACGGGCGGCGGCCTTCTCTCGTCGGCGTCACCGGGTGGCCGGGGCCGTATCTCTCTCCCAGTGGTAGAAGCACTGCGCCATCGCGTCCTTCGGACCGCGCCAGGTCTGCGGGTCGTACGGGCTCACGTACGCCTCGAGCTTGCTGCTGATGTCGCGGAACTCGGGGTGCCCGGCCACGCGCGCGATGGCGGGGCCCGGGTCCTGCTCGGCCTCGATGAAGTGCATGTACACATCGCCGAACTGGAAGAGGGAACGCTGGGTCACCCCGACGAGGCGGGGCAGGTCGCCGCGGTCGGAGGCCGCGAAGACCTCGGCGATGTCCGGAGCCGAATGCGGGGCCATCCGGGCGACGATCAGGGCGTGGTGCATGAGGTCTCCTTACGCGGCGGCGTTCAGGCGGGCGTGACGGGTGAGGTCCGCCGCTCGCCGGCGGCCTGCTCGATGCGGTCGCGGATGAGGGCCATCTGGACGGGCGAGTTGCGGTTGATGATGTCCGTCATCCCGGCGTCGTCGACCGGCGCGTCCGGCCTCATGGCGAAGTCCTGGGTCCAGTGCATCCGGGTGCCGTCGGGGGTCTCCTCGTACTCCCACCGGATGTTCATGTACTCGAACGGACCGGGTTCGACCCGGCGTGCCGTGACGGTGAGCTTGTCGCGGTCGGTGGTCCGTTCCGACACCCAGCTCCACACCTTGCCGTTCTCGTCGGGGTGCATGGTCAGGCGGAAGGTCACCGTGTCGCCCTGCCGGGACAGCACCTCGGCGGCCGCGTACTCGCTGAACAGCTGCGGCCATCTCTCGATGTCGTTGGTCATGTCCCAGACGAGGTCGAGGGGTGCGGCGATGGTGATCTCGTTCTCGGTGTGCCCTGCCATCTCAGGCTCCTGCCGTGAGCGTGCTGTTGACGAGGTCGAGGAAGTCGCGGGGGGTCTTGCACTTCTCCGCGTCGGTGGGGAGCGCCCGGGCGTGCCGGTTCTCCAGCTCCCCCACGATGCCGAGGAGGCCGAGCGAATCCAGCCCGAACTCGGCGAAGGGGGTGTCCACCCGGGCTTCGAGGTCGTGCGGGTCGACGGTGACGCCGGCGGCCTTCTTCATCAGTGCGGCCAGCTCTTCGAGGGTCACTTCACTGTTCATGTGCGTTCTCCTTGTCGTGCGGGTGATGTGGGCTTCACCGGGCGTCTGGTCCCGGATCGCGGCGCAGTACCAGCGCCGCGTTGGAGCCCATGAGTCCACGGCTGAGGACCAGGGCCGTGCTCAGCTCGGCCGGGCGCGCCGTCGACGTCACCAGGTCGATGTCGTGGCAGATGTCGAACACGTTGGGCGTGGGCGGGATCCGCCCTTCCTCCATGGCCATCACCGCGGCCGCGATGTCCAGCACGGGCGCCCCGCAGTAGGACCGCCCGATGCCGGTCTTGGGGGCCGTGACGGGCACACGGGTGCCGTGCGGGCCGAGGGCATCGGCGAGGGCGAGGGCCTCGGCGCGGTCCGCCTCCGGGACACCCAGCGCGTCGGCGAAGACCACGTCGATCTCCTGCGGTGCGCAGCCGGCCTCGTCGAGGGCACCGCGGATGGCGTGGGCGAGTCCCTCCCGTGAGCGGTCCCAGCGCGAGGCGCCGGTGAACGTGGCCGCATGGCCCGCCACAGTGGCGCGGACGTCCGCGTCACGTCGGCGTGCGCGGTCCAGCTCCTCGACGACCAGCACGGCACCGCCCTCGGCCGGGACGAAGCCGCAGGCCGCGGAGGTGAAGGGGCGATAGGCACGCGCCGGGTCCGCTTCCGTGCTGAGTTCCGGGTATCCGAGCTGGCAGACCATCGAGTACGGAGCCAGTGGCGCTTCGGCCGCCCCGACCACGACCACGTCGGTTCCCCGCCCCACGGTCCGGGCGGCGTGTGCGACGGCGTCCAGGCCGCCGGCCTCGTCGCTCGCGACCACGCCGCAGGGGCCCTTGAAGCCGCTGCGGATCGACATCTGGCCCGTGCTGGCCGCGTAGAACCAGGCGATGGACTGGTAGGGACCGACGAAACGGGACCCCTGTCCCCACAGCTTCTGCAGCTCCCGCTGGCCGAACTCACCGCCACCGGATCCGGCAGCGGTGACCACACCGACGGAGTACGGGCAGTCGGCGGCGGCATCGCTCAGTCCCGCGTCCTTCAGGGCGGCACTGGCGGCGGCCATCGCGAAGTGGCTGAAGCGGTCGGTCTGGACGAGGAAGGTCTCCTCGATGAGCGCCGTGGGGTCGAATCCCCGGACCTCGCCGGCGACCCGGAGCGGAAGGTGCCCGCATCCCTCCCGGGTGATCCGGTCGAGTACGGACAGGCCCTCCTTGACGGACTTCCAGTAGGTCTCCGTCTGCAGTCCGTTGGGCGCGACCACACCGATCCCCGTGACGGCGGTGCGGCGGTTCGGCTGAGCACTCATCGTTTCCTCCCGGCCGGCCCCGTCAGGAGCACCGCGGACTGGAACCCGCCGAAGCCGCTGCCCACGGACAGCACGTTGGCGAGCTTGCGCGGTCGTGCGGTGCGCGGTACGTAGTCCAGGTCGCACTCGGGGTCCGGGGTCTCGTAGTTCGCCGTCGGCGGGACCACCTGGTGGGCCAGGGCCAGCACGCAGGCGACGACCTCGATCGCGCCGATCGCACCGAGCGAGTGGCCCACCATGGACTTGATCGAACTCATGGGCGTGTCGTAGGCGTGGGCGCCCAGGGACCGCTTGACCGCGGCGGTCTCGTGACGGTCGTTCTGGCGGGTGCCCGAGCCGTGCGCGTTGACGTAGTCGATGAGTGTGGGATCCAGACGGGCCTGTCCGAGCGCGGAGTCGATGGCCCTGGCCATCTCCAGCCCCTCGCTGGTCAGCCCGGTCATGTGGTACGCGTTGCCGAAGGTGGCGTAGCCGCCGATCTCGCAGTAGACGTGCGCGCCGCGGGCACGGGCGTGTTCGAGCTCCTCCAGGACCAGCACGGCGGAGCCCTCTCCCATGACGAATCCGTCGCGGTGGGCGTCGAAGGGCCGGGAGGCGTGCGCCGGGTCGTCGTTGTTCGGCGATGTCGCCCTGATGGCGTCGAAGCAGGCCATGGTGATCGGGGAGATCGGGGAGTCGGACGCTCCGGCGATGCAGATGTCGGCGCGGCCTTCCTCGATCGTGTGGAAGCCGTAGCCCACCGCGTCGAGTCCGGAGGTGCAGCCGGTCGACACGGTCTGCACCGGCCCCTGGGCGCCGAAGTACTCGGCGATGTCGGACGCCAGGGTGCTGGGCGAGAACGCCCGGTGCAGCTGGGGGCCGGCGGCGCGGTGGTCGACGTCCCAGCGTTGCCCTCGCTCGCTGACCAGGACGTAGTCGCGC
Source organism: Streptomyces azureus (assembly GCF_001270025.1). Classification (NCBI taxonomy): domain Bacteria; kingdom Bacillati; phylum Actinomycetota; class Actinomycetes; order Kitasatosporales; family Streptomycetaceae; genus Streptomyces; species Streptomyces azureus. The sequence goes on from NZ_DF968265.1 coordinate 24,059, forward strand.
TCCAGGCGGGTCGTGCCGCCCACGGCGCTGCCGAGCGAGACGGCCACCCGCCACGGGTCCTCGGCGCCGAACTCGATGCCGCAGTCGGCCACCGCCTCCGCGGCGGCGACGAGGGCGAACTGTATGTACCGGTCGGCGCGTTCGACCAGGTCGGGAGCGAGCCCGTGCGCGAGGGGGTCGAAGTCGCACTCGGCCGCGATACGTGAACGCAGCCCCTCGGGATCGAACAGTGTGATGCCGCGCGTCGCGGTACGGCCGCCTGAGAGGAGGTCCCAGAAGGCCGGCACCCCGATGCCGCCCGGGGCGACGACGCCGATGCCGGTGACCGCCACCCGCCGGGTCACGAGGGCACCCCGCGGCGTTCGGGCTGCGCGCCGTCCCCCTGCACGGCCGGGTACGTTTCGCCGCTCGCGTTCCCCTCCACGGCCTCCGTGTCGACGTGGCCCATGCTCGGCTTCGGAGCCAGCGGACCCAGGTGGAAGACCATCCGGGCCTCCACGTCACCGACGTTGCGGAAGCGGTGCCGCATGCCGATGGGGACCATGAGGCCCTGGTCGGCGCGGATCGGGTGTGTCACGTCGTCCAGGTCGACTTCCAGCTCGCCCTGGACGACGTAGACGAACTCCTCCGAATACGGGTGGTAGTGCTCGCTGATGCGTTCACCCGGCTGCATGATGGCCAGGCCCATGAACCCGCTCGTGGAACCCACCGTGAGGGGCGTGAGCAGGGTGCGCAGGTCGCCGCCACGCTTGCGGTTGGGCTCGGTCTCGCTGAGGTCCACGATGCGCGGGCGCGTCTTGTGCATGGTCCGTCTCCAGATCAGTCTGTGGGGTGTTGTCCAGGGCGGTGTCGTCCATGGACTGTCAGGACTGGGCAGCCCTGCGATCGGTGATCAGCGTCATGTCGGTGTGCGCCAGGAGGCGGGTGGCGTCCCGGTCGCTCGAGAGCGGCCCTTCGACGCCGAGTGCGGCGCCGTCGAGCAGGCGGGCCAGCACGGCCGCCTTCCGCGTGCCGTATAGTCCGAGCGCCCTGACGGGATCGGTCTCGGGATCCCGCGTGTCGATGAGCCGGACGACCAGGTCGTCCCGGTGGAAAACGGTGCTGCGGTGCACGGGCCCGGCGGGGTCGGCCACGGCGGTCTCGTCCTGCTGGGCGAGCAGCCGTGCCAGCGCCATCCCGCAGCCCTCACGGGCCGGGTAGTACAGGGCGTGACGCCGCAGACCGTCCGGTTCCGGTCCGCCACGCGCCACATGGTGCACGGCCGGCATGGCCGCGCGGATGAAGAAGGCCCGTGCCGACGCGGGGTCGGCCAGGTCCCTGCTCTGTTCCAGGTGCGGATTGAGGGCTTCCTCGACGGCCCGCACCTCCGGCTGACGTGAGACGTGGCGCAGTGCCGTCTGCAGATCGCCCTCCACCTCGACGGTGCGTACGACTCGGTTGCCGTGCATGAACAGCGTCGTGCGGCGCAGTCGTGTGGAGTCGTCGGCCCGGGCCTGGGGCGGCGCGTATCCGGCGAGGATGTCCGCGACCTTCGACTCGGAGCCGGGCTTGACGGTGAACGTCAGCGCATGGCGCGTCACTCCGTCGCCCACCCGCACCGGCGCCTGGACCTCGCCGGCGGTCCCGGCGGTGGGCGGGAGGTCACGTCCGGTCTCACGGATGACGTTGTAACGCATCGACCGGATGTCCCGGATGCAGTCCTGCATGGGCCTGACGGTCTCGAGGTGCTCCTCACTGTTCACCCAGGCGAGATACGGCGGTGCAGTCGCCCATTCGCTTGTGATGAGCCACTGGGACGGGTTCTCCACGGACTGGCACAGTTGGTCACCGAGGTGACCGGGAACCGACGCGACCCGGCTGCGCATGTGCTCGTACGCGTCGAGGAACCGTTGCTGGGCGCCTTCGTGGAGATCGACGAGGAGGATGACGCGCAGCCTCGAGCCGTCGAACGCCGACTGGGACGTATACGTCGAAGTGTTCACCGGCAGGCCCTTCCTTCGCTGGGCAGACGGCGGCCGCCGTGTCCGGCAGCGGGACGGCGGTCGGCCCTGAGCCCTCATCGTGGGTCGGTGCGTCGGACTCCGCGAGCCGCACGAGTCATCAGAGGGAACTGCCCGGTGCACGGGTCGCGCCGCTCGGCAGTGATCCGGGCCTCGCCATGACACAGAAAAGCCCCGGCTCGTCACGAGCCGGGGCTGTGGTCCTTGCGGTCTACTCGGCGAGGTGCCGCTCCACCGTCTCCACCTTGGAGGTGAGCCCGTCCGTCACTCCGGGGCGGATGTCCGCCTTGAGGACCAGGGACACACGCGGAGCCCGCTGCTCGACCGCGGCGACGGCGCGCTTGACGACGTCCATGACCTCGTCCCACTCGCCCTCGATCGAGGTGAACATCGCGTCGGTCCGGTGGGGCAGGCCCGACTCGCGCACCACGCGGACGGCCTCGGCGACGTACTCCCCCACGTCCTCGCCGACGCCCAGCGGCGTCACGGAAAAGGCGACGATCACGCCTTCACCGCCCCTTCCTGGCGCGCCCGGGACGCGATGACCGCGTCCTCGGCCTCACGCCGCAGCTTGCGCTCGGCGAAGAACCCGCCGGCCGGCAGCACCGACAGCACGAAGTACAGCGCGGCGGTCTTCACCTCCCACTTCGTCCGGTTCCACGCATCGGCCCAGAAGATCACGTACAGGATGAACAGGACACCGTGCACCATGCCCATCACCGGCACGGCATTGAAGTCCGTGGTCCGCTTCAGCACCGAGCAGACCAGCAGGAGGAGGAAGGAGATCGCCTCGGGGGCCGAGACCAGGCGGAGGCGGCGGATGGCGGTGGCGGTCTTGAGGTCCACGGGTCACCTTCGGTGGGAGAGACGCGGCGGTCTGAACGATCGCGGCGGTCTGAACGATCTGAACTGTCTGTACGGTCTGACGGTTTGTGAACGCACGCACAAGCGTCCCGCCCATTGTGGCAAACCGCCGCGGACCCCGGCCCCTAGGGGTGCGGTCAGGGTCGTTCTCCATCCACAGGCCCTGTCCGTAGCGCCCGACCTGCGGCTACCTTCACGTACGTGGCGATGTTCCGACTTCAGAGCAGCAAGGTGCTCGCCGTCGACATGACCGGAGACGCCGTGAAGGCGAAGAACGGCTCGATGGTGGCGTACGACGGCGAGATGGCCTTCAAGAAGCTCAGCGGCGGCGGCGAGGGCATACGGGGCATGGTGACCCGGCGGCTGACCGGTGAGCAGATGACCTTGATGGAGGTGAAGGGGCGGGGGACCTGCTGGTTCGCGGACCGTGCCTCCGAGATCAACCTGGTCGGGATCCAGGGCGACAAGCTCTACGTGGAGTCGAGCAACCTGCTCGCGACCGACGGCGGGCTGCGCACGGGGACGGAGTTCACCGGCCTGCGCGGCGCCTCGCAGGGCAACGGGCTGTTCACGACGACCGTCGAGGGCCACGGCCAGGCGGCGATCATGTCGGACGGCCCGGCGGTGGTGCTGCGCGTCAGCCCGCAGTACCCGCTGACCGTCGACCCGGGGGCGTACGTGGCGCACCAGGGGAATCTCCGGCAGTCCTTCCAGTCCGGTGTGACGTTCCGCACGCTGCTCGGGGAGGGCGGCGGCGAGGCCTTCCAGATGCGGTTCGAGGGGGACGGGCTGGTGTACGTGCAGCCGAGCGAGCGGAACACGATCGCGGGAGACGTGTGACATGGCCTTCCGGGAGATCAACGCGAAGATGGTCGAGGCGACCGTCGCGCCGGGCCAGAAGCTGTTCAGCCAGCGCGGCGCGATGCTCGCGTACCAGGGCGAGGTGTCCTTCACGCCCAACACGGCCGGCGGCCAGGGCGGGCTCATGTCGATGATCGGCCGCCGGGTCGCCGACGAGGACACACCCCTGATGACGGTCGAGGGCAGCGGCACCGTCCTCTTCGGGCACGGCGGCCACCACGTCCAGGTGATCCAGCTGGCCGGCGACACGTTGTACGTCGAGGCGGACCGCCTGCTGGCCTTCGAGGGCACGCTCCAGCAGGGCACGATGTTCCTGGGCTCGCAGGGCGGCGTCATGGGCATGGTGCGCGGACAGGTCAGCGGCCAGGGGTTGTTCACGACCACGCTCAAGGGGCACGGGGCCGTCGCGGTCATGGCCCATGGCGGAGTGATCGAGATCCCGGTCACGCCCCAGCGGCCGGTGCACGTGGACCCGCAGGCCTACGTGGCCCATCACGGCGACGTCCGCAACAAGCTGTCCACCGCCCTGGGCTGGCGGGACATGGTGGGCCGCGGCTCGGGCGAGGCGTTCCAGCTGGAGCTCAGCGGCAGCGGTGCGGTGTACGTCCAGGCGTCGGAGGAGAAGCTGTGAGCACGTACGGAACCCCGGGCGCCGGCCCCGCGGTCTTCGACCCGGCGACGCTGCCGCCCGACGACAATGTCAATCCCTACACC
>NZ_DF968266.1:0-3250 GCF_001270025.1 Streptomyces azureus
CGGTGCGGACGGCCGTGCCGAGGTCTTTTCCACGGCGATCAGGAGCCCCATGCCCATCGACGCAGCCAAGGCGCTCGCCGCCGAGCCCCGGACCGGCGAGCTCTCCTGGGACCGCAAGGACGTGCAGCTCTACCACCTCGGCATCGGCGCCGGCGTCCCCGCCACCGACCCCGACGAGCTGCGCTACACCCTGGAGTCCCGGCTGCACGTCCTGCCGAGCTTCGCCACCGTCGCGGGCGCCGGGTCCCCCGGGGTGATCAGCGGGCTGTCCATGCCCGGCGTCGACGTCGACCTCGCCCGCGTTCTTCATGGCGGGCAGAGCCTGAGGATCCATCGCCCCATCCCGGCCCGGGGGCGCGCGACCGTCACCGGCCGGATCGCCGCCGTGTACGACAAGGGCAAGGCGGCCGTCCTCGTCATGCGGACCGAAGTGGCCGACGACGACGGCCCGTTGTGGACCAACGACGCGCAGATCTACGTACGGGGAGAGGGCGGCTGGGGCGGCGACCGTGGACCGTCCACCCGGCTCGATCCGCCCGCCGGTGAGCCGGACCGGGTCGTCGAGCGGCACGTCCGCGAGGATCAGGCCCTGCTGTACCGCCTGTCCGGCGACTGGAACCCGCTGCACGCCGACCCCGATTTCGCCGAGCGCGCCGGGTTCGACCGGCCCATCCTGCACGGGCTGTGCACCTACGGCATGACGCTCAAGGCGGTCGTGGACACGCTGCTCGACGGGGACGTGACCCGGGTCCGGTCGTACGTCACCCGGTTCGCGGGGGTCGTCTACCCGGGCGAGACGCTGCGCATCCGCATGTGGCGCCTGGGCGGCGAGGTCCGGGTCGCCGTGAGCGTCATCGAGCGGGACGACGCGCCCGTCCTCGCCGACACCGTCGTCGAACACACCTGAGTCCACAACGCCGTACGAGGGGAGCCGCACCATGCGCGCAGCCGTACTGCACGAGATCGGCCAGGACAAGCTGGAGGTCCTCGACGACGTCGAGGCGGTGGGGTTCGGGCCCGGCAAGGTGCGGATCCGGGTGCGCGCCACGGGGCTGTGCCACTCGGACCTGTCCGCGATGAGCGGGGTGCTGCCGCAGCCCGGGCCGTTCGTGCCCGGGCACGAGGGGGCGGGCGAGATCCTCGAAGTCGGCGAAGGCGTCGGCCACTTGGCGGCCGGTGACCGGGTCGTCGTGTGCTGGCTGCCCGCCTGCGGTGCCTGTCCCGCCTGCAAGCGCGGGCAGACCGAGCTGTGCCTCGCCGGGTTCATGAACGCGGGCACCCCCAACTTCAGGCGGCCCGCCGGGGACGTCTTCGGCATGGCCGGCACCGGCACCTTCACCGAGGAGGTCGTCGTCGACGCCGGGTGCGCGGTCCCGGTACCCGACGACGTGCCCTTCGACATCGCCGCCCTCATCGGCTGCGGGGTGACGACCGGGCTGGGCGCCGCGCTCAACACGGCGGACGTCGAGGCCGGTTCGTCGGTGGCGGTCATCGGGTGCGGGGGCGTGGGCGTCTCCGTGATCCAGGGGGCCCGGCTGCGCGGGGCCGCCGAGATCGTCGCCGTCGATCCGGTCGCCTCCCGGCGTGAGGCCGCCCTGCGGTTCGGGGCCACGCACGCCGTCTCGCCCGACGAACTGCCCGACGCCAAGCAGCAGATCACCGCCGGCGAGGGCTTCGACTACGTCTTCGAGGTCGTCGGCAAGTCCGCCACGGCACGGACCGCCTACGACACCACCCGGCGCGGCGGCACCCTCGTCGTGGTCGGCGCCGGCGCCATGGACGACTTCCTCCAGCTGAACATGTTCGAGCTGTTCTTCGACGAGAAGCGGATCCTGCCGTCCATGTACGGCGGCGGCGACATCCTGCGCTCCTACGAACGCACCATCGCCCTGTGGCGCGCGGGCCGTGTCGACCTGGCGGGCCTGATCACCCACCGGGTCCCGCTCGCCGGCATCAACGAGGCCCTGGACCAGATGCGGACCGGGACCGCCCTGCGTACCTGCATCGAGATGTGAGGACACCGCCATGCCGCTGCCGCTGAAGGGCCTGTCCGCGATCGTCACGGGCGCGGGTCGCGGACTCGGCCGGGCCGAGGCGCTGGAACTCGCACGGCTCGGCGCCGCCGTGGTCGTCAACGACTACGGGCAGCCGGGCCGCGACGGCACCGGCGAGGCCTCCGCCGGGCCCGCAGAGGAGGTCGCCGCCGAGATCCGCGCGGCGGGCGGGGCCGCGCTCGCGCACACCGGCGACGTCGCCGACTTCCGGCAGGCACGCGAACTGGTCGAGTCGGCCGTCGCCGAGTTCGGCAAGCTCGACATCCTGGTCAACAACGCGGGCATCCTGCGCGACCGCATGGTGTTCTCGATGGCCGAGGAGGAGTGGGACGCCGTGCTCCGCGTGCACCTCAAGGGGCACTTCAACACCATCCGGTTCGCCGCCGCCCACTGGCGGGAGCGGTCCAAACGGGCCGGGGAGCCGGTGTACGGGCGGATCGTGAACACCTCCTCCGAGGCGTTCCTCGCCGGTTCCGCCGGGCAGCCCAACTACGCGGCCGCCAAGGGCGGGATCGTCGGCCTGACCACCTCCACGGCCCTCGCCCTCGGCAAGTACGGCGTCACGGCCAACGCGATCTGCCCGCGCGCCCGCACCCGGATGACCGAGGACGTCTTCGCGGGTGTCGAACAGCCCTCCGGCACCGGCCTCGACCCGCTCGCCCCCGAGCATGTCGCCCCGCTCGTCGGCTATCTGGCCTCGCCCGCCGCCGCCCAGGTGAACGGACAGCTCCTCGTGGTGCACGGCGGCATGGTGGCCGTCGTCGAACGGCCGCGCCTCGCCGCCCGGTTCGACAGCAAGCAGGACACCTTCACGTACGACGAACTGGAAGCCGTCCTCGGGCCGTACTACGCGGACCGGCCGGCGGGGGAGACGTTCGCGGCGGCGGAGGTGCTGGGGTTGAAGCGCGGCGGAAGACCGGGGGCTGAGGCATGGCCGGAGAACGGGAGCCGAAGCGCGGCTGAGAACGGGAAACGGCCCCACCCGTGACATATGGGTGGGGCCGTTCGCCGTCCGGTCGCTGACGTTCCGTCAGGCCGCCGTCTCGGTCCGCTCGGTCTCCGTCACCGGCTTGCGGTGGCGGCCGCGCGGAGCCGTCTCGCTGTCCTGCGTGGAAATCTCGCCACGGTGCCGGCCGTGGCCGGCGGCGATCTCCTGGACGTCGGCATTGCGCGGCTGGTTCGTGCTGGCGTCGCTC
>NZ_DF968267.1:0-1424 GCF_001270025.1 Streptomyces azureus
GTCCCAGCCCCCGCCCCCGCTTCCGTTTCCGCTCCAGTGTCCGCCGAGCCGGGCCCCGCCCCTCGTCCCACGGCACCGGACGAGCCCGACACCGCACTGCTGCGACGGCTCCTGCACGCCTTGGAGGCACTGTGATCCGCGCGCGACGACAGCGTGCCGAAAGGAGACTGCTCATGGCCGTCGAGACCGACGTCCTCGACGAACTGCGTCGGCTCCGCACCCGCATACCCCGGCTGACCGGTTCGCTCGCGGCCACCGTCGACGGACTCGTCCTCGCCCACGACGTCCCGGACACCGAGCCGGAGGGACTCGCGGCGCTCACCGCCGCCGCCCTCGGCGTCGCCCACCGCATGACCGACGCCGCAGCGCGCGGCGACTTCCGCGAGCTGCTGGTGCGCGGCTCCGGAGGCTACGTCGCCACCTACGCGGCCGGGACGACCGCCGTCCTGACCCTCCTCGCCGAGGACCGCGTCAACGTCGGCCGCCTCCACCTGGAGGGCCGACGCAGCGGCGCCCGGATCGCGGACCTGGTGGCCACGCACGTCGGACCGGGCACCGGCCGCCACGCCGACCGGCCCGCGCCCGCCGAACACCTCGCGGCGGCGCCCCCGGGCACCGCCCGCCCCATCGGCACCCTCCCGGTGCGCACCCCGCAGCGGCCCACCCACCAGCCGCGCCCGCAGACCGGCATCTGAACCTTCCGCACCTCCCGAACCTCCCGACCGACCGAAGAAACACCGAACGAAGAAACACCGACCGAAAGGAACCGTCTGTATGGCGAACACCGAGACCGCGCTGAAGGAATGCCTGAGCTCCGTCGAAGGAGCGACGGCCGCGGCACTCGTCGACTACACCAGCGGCATGGCGCTCGGCACCCTCGGCGGCAGCAAGGACTTCAACCTGGAAGTCGCCGCCGCCGGAAACACCGATGTCGTACGGGCCAAGCTGCGCACCATGGAACTCCTGGGCCTGAAGGAGGAGATCGAGGACATCCTGATCACCCTGAACTCCCAGTACCACCTCATCCGCCTGCTCAAGGGGCGCGGAGGCAGCGGACTGTTCCTGTACCTCGTGCTCGACGCGAGCCGCGCGAACCTGGCGATGGCCCGCCACCAGCTGCGCCGGATCGAAAACGACCTGGAGGTCTGAGCCGGCACCACGGACGGGAGCCCTCCACCACGGACACTTCGGGGAGGGCCCCGGCACGCCGGACGCCCGCCGCGCCGGGCTGCCACCTCCTGCTCACCGGCCCAGACCACACCTAGTGCCCCGGCAGGCGACGTTCGCCCCGTCGCGACGCCCGGCACGCCCTCTCGCCGCACCGGCCGACAGCCCGAGTACATCCAGTACGAGGGATTCCGGCCGGCACTCCCCCAAGCTCTTCGAGCAGGGGGTACCCCCAGAGCACGCACCGGACGCCGCTC
>NZ_DF968268.1:0-72730 GCF_001270025.1 Streptomyces azureus
ATCAGCATCGCCATGCTCACGAGCGGCCCTTGACACCCCCAGCCCCGCCCTAACTGAACGGCGTTGCGGCTAGACCTCCTTGACGGACAGAGCCTCCACCAAGACGGACGTCACCAGCTCCACCTGCCACGGCCGCGCACCGTACCCGGCAAGCGCAGCCCCCACAGACTCGGCATCGACAACCGCCGGCGGCTCCCAGCAAACCCGCCGAACCGTATCCGGCGTGATCAGGTTCTCCTGCGGCATGTTGAGCTGCTCGGCCAGCGCCGAGATCCCCGCCCGGGCCGCGGACAACCGAGCCGCGGCAACAGGGTCCTTGTCGGCCCAGGCCCGCGGCGGCGGCGGCCCGGTCACCGGCTGCCCCGGCTGCGGCAACTGCGCCTCGCTCAACGCCTTGGCCCGGTCAACGGCCGCCTGCCACTGCTCCAGCTGCCGCTTGCTCATCCGGTGTCCGAAACCGTTCAGCGCGGCCAGCGCGTGCACGTTGGCCGGAATCGCCAGCGCGGCCTCCACGATCGCCGCGTCCCCGAGCACCTTGCCGGGCGAGACGTCCCGCCGCTGCGCGATCCGGTCCCGGGTCTGCCACAGCTCCCGTACGACGGCCAGCTGCCGCCGCCGGCGCACCTTGTGCATGCCGGATGTACGCCGCCAGGGATCCTTGCGCGGCTCCGGCGGCGGGGCCGAGGCGATCGCGTCGAACTCCTGGCGGGCCCACTCCAGCTTGCCCTGCCGGTCCAGCTCCTTCTCCAGCGCGTCGCGCAGGTCGACGAGCAGCTCGACGTCCAGGGCCGCGTACCGCAGCCAGGGCTCCGGCAGCGGCCGGGTCGACCAGTCGACGGCGGAGTGCCCCTTCTCCAGGACGAAACCGAGGACGCCCTCGACCATCGCGCCGAGGCCGACCCGGGGGAACCCGGCGAGCCGCCCGGCCAGCTCCGTGTCGAACAGCCGCGTCGGCACCATGCCTATCTCGCGCAGGCAGGGCAGATCCTGGGTGGCGGCGTGCAGCACCCACTCGACGCCGGACAGGGCCTCACCGAGGGCGGACAGGTCGGGGCAGGCGACGGGGTCGATCAGAGCCGTCCCGGCGCCCTGGCGGCGCAGCTGCACCAGGTAGGCGCGCTGGCCGTAGCGGTAGCCGGACGCCCGCTCGGCGTCGACGGCGACCGGGCCGGAGCCCGCCTCGAAGGCGGCGATCATCCGGGCCAGGGCAGCCTCGTCCGCGATCACGGGCGGAATGCCCTCACGTGGTTCCAGCAAAGGGATCGGCGCCTCCGTAGCAGAAGATCCGTCGTCGTCCGGAGGAGCGCCTCCGGTGGTTCGCAGTGAGCTGTCTGCTGCGGTCTCGTGGGCGTCGGTCACCTGTCAAGGGTATCCATGTATGGACAGCGCCCGCCGACGGAACGTTCCGTCGGCGGGCGCCCGGGGGTCGCAAACCAGTCAGGTCGGGGAAGTGGCGGGTTCACGAACCGTGAGTGACATGTACGGGATCCGCGGTCGGGCCCGTACACGTGAGTGAATGATCACAAAGGGTCACCATGGAGCGGCTCAGTGGATGATTCCGGTCCGCAGCGCCACCGCGACCATCCCGGCGCGGTCACCCGTGCCGAGCTTGCGGGCGATGCGGGCGAGGTGGCTTTTCACGGTCAGTGCGGACAGGCCCATCGAGACGCCGATCGCCTTGTTCGACTGGCCCTCGGCGACCAGCCGCAGTACCTCGACTTCGCGGCCGGAGAGTTCGCGGTAGCCGCCCGGGTGGCTCGGGGCACCCGGGGGGCGGCGGTGCAGGCGTGCGGCGGCGCCGATGGGGGCGGCGCCCGGACGGGTGGGGAGCCCGACATTGGTGCGGGTGCCGGTGACGACGTAGCCCTTCACACCGCCGGCGAGCGCGTTGCGCACGGCGCCGATGTCGTCGGCGGCGGAGAGGGCGAGCCCGTTGGGCCAGCCCGCGGCGCGGGTCTCCGACAGCAGGGTGAGGCCGGAGCCGTCCGGCAGGTGGACTTCGGCGACGCAGATGTCGCGGGGGTTGCCGATGCGGGGACGAGCCTCCGCGATGGACGAGGCCTCGATGACATCGCGCACACCGAGCGCCCACAGGTGGCGGGTGACGGTGGAGCGGACGCGCGGGTCGGCCACGACCACCATGGCGGTCGGCTTGTTCGGGCGGTAGGCGACCAGGCTTGCGGGCTGCTCGAGGAGAACGGACACCAGGCCTCCTGGGGTGCGGGACGGGGCCGGCTCGTGGGGGTGAAGCCGGTACGAACCGTGCTTTCAAGGTCACAGTCGTCTTCGGCACCCAACCCGTCCGCCTTTAGAGAATGATCACGAATCGGTGATAACAATCCGTGCAATTCGGACATGCGGTCGATCATTCGAAGGTCGAACGGTTTCGGTCTGCGTCGGTACGCGGTCGAAAGTGGCCGTATCGACAAAGTGATTCGGCCAAGAGGGGGACGCAGGTGTGATCGTCGACAGGGCAGCGTTGACCGCCCCGTACAGGTTCGATCAGTACGGGGTCGGAACAGGTTCGATCAGCGGGACTGCGGGCCCCGCCGCTGGGGCAGCGTCACGACCGACGCGTCCCCCGGCGCGGCCGGCGGCAGCCCCGCGACCTGGGCGAGCAGATCGCACCAGGACGCCAGGTGCGCGGCCGTGTCCGGGACCCCGCCCAGGCCCTCGCGCGGCGTCCACGAGGCGCGGATCTCGATCTGCGAGGCGGCCGGGCGCGCGGACAGACCACCGAAGTAGTGCGAGCTCGCCCGCGTGACGGTGCCGCTCGGCTCCCCGTACGTCAGCCCGCGCGTCTGGAGCGCACCGGTCAGCCAGGACCAGCACACCTCCGGCAGCAGCGGGTCCGCGGCCATCTCCGGCTCCAGCTCCGCGCGCACCAGCGTCACCAGCCGGAACGTGCCCTGCCAGGCCTCGTGTCCCGCCGGGTCGTGCAGCAGCACCAGCCGGCCGTCGGCCAGGTCCTCGTCGCCGTCGACGACCGCGGCCTCCAGCGCGTAGGCGTAGGGAGCGAGCCGCCGGGGCGGGCGGGTCGGCTCGACCTCGATCTGGGGCCGCAGCCGCGCCGCCGTGAGCGCGTCGACGGCGGACCGGAAGGGGAGCGGGGCGGTTTCCGCCTCCCGCCGGTCTTTCTCGGTGTCCTTCGCTTCGTCCATTCCGCCAGCGCCGTCCGACAGTCGTCCCTGAGCCGCAGCCATGCCGGAAGATTACGGGGACCGGAGCCCGGGCGCCGGGCTAGACACCCCGCGCCCGTCCAGGGGCTGAATCACGCCCATCGGGGGCGTGCGAAACTTGGCCCGTGAGTGCCAACGACGCCCCCCGGGCCCAGCAGCCGTCCGCCTCGTACGACTCAGCCTTCCTCAAGGCCTGCCGGCGCGAGCCCGTGCCGCACACGCCGGTGTGGTTCATGCGGCAGGCCGGGCGCTCACTGCCGGAGTACCGCAAGGTGCGCGAGGGCATCGGGATGCTCGAGTCCTGCATGCGGCCCGAGCTGGTCACCGAGATCACCCTCCAGCCGGTGCGCCGGCACGGCGTCGACGCGGCGATCTACTTCAGCGACATCGTCGTCCCGCTCAAGGCCATCGGCGTCGACCTCGACATCAAGCCCGGCGTCGGCCCGGTCGTCGAGCGCCCGATCCGCACCCGCGCGGACCTCGCCCAGCTGCGCGACCTGACCCCCGAGGACGTCTCGTACGTCACCGAGGCCATCGGCCTGCTCACCCGCGAGCTCGGCGCCACGCCTCTGATCGGCTTCGCCGGCGCCCCCTTCACCCTCGCCAGCTACCTCGTCGAGGGCGGCCCGTCCCGCACGTACGAGAACGCCAAGGCGATGATGTACGGCGACCCCGAGCTGTGGGCCGACCTCCTCGACCGCCTCGCCGACATCACGGCCGCCTTCCTGAAGGTGCAGATCGAGGCCGGCGCCTCGGCGGTCCAGCTGTTCGACTCCTGGGCCGGTGCCCTCGCCCCCAGCGACTACCGGCGCTCGGTGCTGCCGGCGTCGGCGAAGGTCTTCGAGGCCGTGGCCGGTTACGGCGTCCCGCGCATCCACTTCGGCGTCGGCACCGGCGAGCTGCTGCCGCTCATGGGGGAGGCCGGCGCGGACGTCGTCGGCGTCGACTGGCGCGTCCCGCTGGACGAGGCCGCCCGCCGCGTCGGCCCCGGCAAGGCACTCCAGGGTAACCTCGACCCGACGGTGCTGTTCGCCACGACGGAGGCCGTCGAAGCGAAGACCCGCGAGGTCCTGGACTCGGCGAGGGGTCTGGAGGGGCACGTCTTCAACCTCGGCCACGGCGTCATGCCGTCGACGGACCCGGACGCACTGACGCGGCTGGTGGAGTACGTGCACACGCGGACCGCCCGCTGACGACAGACGGCGCCCGGCCGGTCCTACCAGCCGGGCCGCGCCCGCCTGCCGAAGAGGATGCCGCGCGGCTCCGGCGGCGGCGGTGTGCCGGGGCGCAGCGGCCAGGCGATCAGCAGGCCGGCGAGGAAGCCGACGACGTGCGCCGCGTACGCCACCGTGCCGGCGTCGGAGATGCCGCCGCCGGAGGAGTACACCGCCTGGAGCACGAACCACAGGCCCAGCACGGCCCAGGCGGGCAGCCGCAGCGGCAGGAAGATCAGGAACGGGACGAGGACCCAGACCCTGGCCCTCGGATAGAGCACCAGATAGGCACCCAGCACCCCGGCGATCGCTCCGGACGCGCCGATCAGCGGATCGGCCGACGCGTTGTTCAGGACCGCGAAGCCGTACGACGCCGCGTAGCCGCAGACGACGTAGAAGAGCAGGAAGCGCAGGTGCCCCATCCGGTCCTCGATGTTGTTGCCGAAGATCCACAGGAACAGCATGTTGCCCAGCAGGTGCAGCCAGCTGCCGTGCAGGAACATCGCGGTCAGGACGCTCAGTTCCGGCGACTTGTCGTAGGGCGGCGGGCCGACCACGCAGCCGGCTCCCTGCCGGCCCACGCCGACCTCACCCGTGGGCACCAGCCGGGGCATCTGGTGATGGATCAGCTCCCGTGGCACCGCCGCGTACTGGTCCAGGAACGCCTGGAGGTGGCACAGCTGGGCCAGGCTGCCCTCGCCCACCACGGAACCGGCCATGCCGGGAGTGAGCAGGAACACGGCGATGTTGGCGGCGAGCAGCGCGTACGTCACCCAGGCGGTGCGCCGCGCGGGGTTCACGTCATGAACGGGGATGACCACGCCACACGTGTGCCCGGGGCGCCGCCGGTGAATCGGTCCTGCCGGTGAACGCAGCCGTCCGGGCGTGCGTATGTGTCGGCAACCGCCCGCGGCGCGGGGAAGGCGGGTCGCGGGGCCGACGTGAGGAACAGGCGATGAACGACCGAGTTACTCCTGCGATGCACGCCCTGCCCGACGGCGAGGCGGAGCTGACGCTGGTGGTCCGGCTGCCGTGGGAGGACGTGGCCCGCCTCGGCCAGGAGGCCGGGCGGCTGGCGGCCCAGATGCGGCGGCCCGTGACGCTGGAGGAGGCGGTGAGTCACCGGTTGCGGTCGTCCAGGATCGCCGCGCATGCGAAGCCGGCGGGGGAGCAGCCGCCGGCGGTTTCGGCCTCGGCGTCGGTGTCGTCGCTGCCGTCTCGGCCGCCGGCGGAGCAGGCTCGGCAGGCGATTGACCGGATCAACGGTACGGCTGGGACTGCGTAGGGCTTCGCCGTAGGGGTGCGGGTTCGTTGCCGGGTGCGGGGCCGTTGTGGGCGTTCGCGCCCACGCGGCGGAGCCGCAGATTGACACAGCCCCGCGCCCCTGACCCCCAACCGTCCCTTACAAGGAACTGCGCACCTTTGCCGCCGCCTTGCGGGCCGCTACCAGCACCGGGTCCCAGACAGGGGAGAACGGTGGGGCATAGCCCAGGTCCAAAGTGGTCATCTGTTCCGCCGTCATGCCCGCCGTGAGGGCGACCGCCGCGATGTCGACTCGTTTGCCCGCGCCCTCCCGGCCGACGATCTGGACGCCGAGGAGGCGGCCCGTGCGGTGTTCGGCGAGCATCTTGACCGTCATGGGGGAGGCGTCCGGGTAGTAGCCCGCGCGGCTGGTCGACTCGATGGTGACCGCCTCGAAGCGCAGGCCCACGCGGTGGGCGTCCTTCTCGCGCAGTCCCGTGCGCGCGATCTCCAGGTCGCAGACCTTGCTGACCGCCGTGCCGACCACGCCCGGGAAGGTGGCGTAGCCGCCGCCGGCGTTGGTGCCGATCACCTGGCCGTGCTTGTTGGCGTGGGTGCCGAGCGCGATGTGCCGTTCCTGGCCGGAGACCAGGTCGAGGACCTCGACACAGTCGCCGCCCGCCCAGATGTTCTCGTGCCCGCGCACCCGCATCGAGCGGTCCGTGAGGAGGCCGCCGTGGGTACCGAGGGGGAGGCCGGCCTCCTTCGCGAGCGTCGTCTCGGGGCGGACGCCGATGCCGAGCACCACGACGTCCGCCGGGAAGTCGCGGTCCTGTGTGGCCACCGCCCGTACCCGCCCGTCGTCGCCCGTGAGGATCTTGGTGACCTCGGCGTCGTTCACCATCGTGATGCCCAGGCCCTCCATGGCCTCGTGCACCAGGCGACCCATGTCGGGGTCAAGGGTCGACATGGGCTCGCTGCCGCGGTTGACGACCGTCACCTCGTAACCGCGGTTGATGAGCGCCTCGGCCATCTCCACGCCGATGTAGCCGGCCCCGACGACCACCGCCCGGCGGCCACGCGTGCGTGCCAGCGTGTCGAGGAGCGCCTGGCCGTCGTCCAGCGTCTGCACGCCGTGCACCCCGGGAACGTCCATGCCGGGAATGTCCGGCCGGATCGGCCGGGCACCGGTCGCGATCACGAGCTTGTCGTACGGCGTCCAGGACTCGGCGCCGGATTCGAGGTCACGCGCGCGTACCCGCTGCCGGTCGGGGTCGAGCTCTGTGACCTCGGTGCGCAGCCGCAGGTCGATGTCCCGCGCGCGGTGCTCCTCGGGTGTGCGGGCGATGAGCCGGTCCCGGTCCGGGACGTCGCCGCCCACCCAGTACGGGATGCCGCACGCCGAGTACGACGTGAAGTGGCCGCGTTCGAACGCCACGATCTCCAGCTCGTCGGGGCCCTTCAGACGGCGCGCCTGCGATGCCGCGGACATCCCCGCGGCGTCGCCGCCGATCACGACCAGTCGCTCCCTGCGCGTACGGCTCATGTTCATGCGAACACGCTACGGGAGCACGGCATTTCAGTCCTGCTCGTCAGGAGTCCGCGCGGGCGGGGACTGCGGGGCCGGACGGGCCGTCGGCAGCGGGCCCAGGGCGCTCGTGGCGGGTGCGGGGCGCGGGCGGCGCGGGAGGCGGGGGCGTACGACGCGCAGCCACAGCAGCGCGAGCAGGGCGGCCACCGCCGCGAACGGCAGGACCGCGCCGAGGGCCACCGCGAGCCAGCGCAGCATCGTCACGAACGCGTTCCAGCCGCCCGCGAGCGCGTCCACGAACCCCGGGTCGTCGTCCTTCGCCTCCTTCTTCACCGGAGTCTCGGACAGCGACAGGGTGATGGTGGCCAGGCTCGTGCGGTCCTTCAGGGACGCCTGGCGCGCGAGGAGAGCCTCCAGGTCGGCCTGGCGGGTGCTCAGCTCGCCCTCCAGGGTCACCACGTCGCTGAGCTTGGTGGCCTGGTCCATCAGCTCGCGGATCCGGGCCACACTCGCGCGCTGCGACTTGATCCGGCTCTCCACGTCCACGACCTGGTCGGTGACGTCCTCCGCCTTCGCGCTGCGGTCGAGGAGCTTGCCCGCCCCCTCCAGCCCGGTGAGGACCTGGTCGTACTTCTCGACGGGCACGCGCAGCACGACGCGGGTGCGCTCGTGGCCCTCCTCGTCCCGGGTCGTGGTCTCGTTGCCGACGTAGCCGCCCGCGTTCTCGGTGCCGGCGCGGGCCTCCTCCAGGGCCTTCGGGACGTCCTTGACCTGCACGGTCAGTGAGGCCGTGCGGATGATGTGGGCCGTGGGGAGTTTCGCCGGCGCGGTCGCCCTGGCTCCGCTTCCGGCACCGCCGGGGGCGGCCTCGTCCCCGACGGCCTTGTCGTTCGCGTGCGGGGCGGCGACTCCCCGGTCGGCGGCGGAGCTGCCGGCGGAGTCCTCGCCCGCGCCGCTGCATCCGGTGAGCGCGAGGGCCGCGGCCAGCAGGAGCGTGGCGAGGGCCGGGACGGGGCGGCGTGCGGGTCGTCGTGTGCGCATGTGGGCTTCCCCCGGGGATCGGTTCGGCTGACGCTTCTTCGACGCCCGGGCGGGGCCGAACGTTTGGTCCGGGACGGTTCCGATGCGGTCACGGTCGGGACTCGTGAAGGACACCGGGGCACGGCGGCGCTGTCAGTGGGGTCTGAGAGGCTGGGGGCATGCGCGAAGTTCAAGCCCGTACGGGCACGGGGCAGGTCGTCGTCATCGGGGCGGGCATCGCGGGACTGGCCGCCGCGCACCGGCTGCTGGAGCGCGGGGCGCGGGTGACCGTGCTGGAGGCTTCCGACCGGGTCGGCGGCAAGTTGCTGCCCGGGGAGATCGCGGGCGCGCGCGTGGACCTCGGCGCCGAGTCGATGCTGGCCCGCCGCCCCGAGGCGGTGGCGCTCGCCCGGGAGGTGGGCCTCGCCGACCGGCTCCAGCCGCCGGCCACCGCGACGGCCTCGATCTGGACCCGGGGCGCGCTGCGCCCGATGCCCAAGGGACACGTGATGGGCGTGCCCGGCACCGCCGCGGCCCTGTCCGGCGTGCTGTCCGACGAGGGACTCGCCCGCATCGACCGCGACGCCGAACTGCCCCGCACGGAGATCGGCGACGACGTGGCCGTCGGGGAGTACGTGGCGGCGCGCCTCGGCCGCGAGGTCGTCGACCGCCTGGTGGAACCCCTGCTGGGCGGCGTCTACGCGGGCGACGCGTACCGCATATCGATGCGCTCGGCCGTCCCGCAGCTCTTCCAGGCCGCCCGGAGCCACACCTCCCTGACGGCAGGGGTCCGCGAGATCCAGGCGAAGGCGGCCGCCGCCCAGCAGACCGGCCCCGTGTTCATGGGCATCCAGGGCGGCGTCGGCACGCTGCCCCGCGCGGTGGCGGAGTCGGTGCGGGAACGCGGGGGCGAGATCCTGACGGGGGCGCCAGTGACGGAGCTGAGCCACAGCGCCGACGGCGGCGGATGGCGCGTGGTCACGGGTGAGCGGGTGCTGCACGCGGACGCGGTGGTGGTCGCCGTCCCCGCGCCCGCCGCCGCCCGGCTCCTGGGCACCGAGTCCCCGGAAGCCGCCGCCGAGCTCGGCGGCGTCGAGTACGCCTCCATGGCCCTGGTCACCCTCGCCTACCGCCGCGCCGAGACGGCCCTCCCCGAGGGCAGCGGCTTCCTCGTGCCGCCGGTCGACGGGCGCACCATCAAGGCGTCCACTTTCGCCTCGCAGAAGTGGGGCTGGATCGCCGACGAGAACCCGGACCTGGTCGTCCTGCGCACCTCCGTCGGACGGTACGGCGAGACGGAGGTCCTCCAGCGCGACGACACCGAGCTCGTGGCCGTCTCCCGGCACGACCTGAAGGCGGCCACCGGTCTGGACGCCACACCCGTCGCCACCCGGGTCACCCGCTGGGACGACGGCCTGCCCCAGTACCCCGTCGGCCACCACGCGCGCGTGGCCCGCATCCGCGAGCACGTGGCGAAGCTCCCGGGGCTCGCCGTGTGCGGCGCGGCGTACGACGGCGTCGGCATCCCGGCGTGCATCGCGAGCGCGTACGCGGCCGCCGACCAGATCCACGGTGACCTGCGGGGTGTGCAGGAGCTCACCGCCCACCCGGTGCAGAGCCTGCACGGCGGAGCGGGAGAATGAGGAGCATGAGTGACGACGCCTCCACCACGGCCTCCAGCGCCCAGCCCGACCGCATCCCGAACAAGGGCAAGCTGGCCAAGGACCTCAACGAGGTCATCCGCTACACGCTCTGGTCCGTCTTCAAGCTGAAGGACGTCCTCCCCGAGGACCGCGCCGGGTACGCCGACGAGGTCCAGGAGCTGTTCGACCAGCTCGCCGCCAAGGACGTGACCATCCGCGGCACGTACGACGTCTCGGGCCTGCGCGCCGACGCCGACCTCATGATCTGGTGGCACGCGGAGACCAGCGACGCGTTGCAGGAGGCGTACAACCTCTTCCGCCGCACGAAGCTGGGCCGGGCTCTCACGCCGGTGTGGTCGAACATGGCGCTGCACCGCCCCGCCGAGTTCAACCGCTCGCACATCCCGGCGTTCCTCGCCGACGAGACGCCACGCAACTACGTGAGCGTCTACCCCTTCGTGCGCTCCTACGACTGGTACCTGCTGCCCGACGAGGACCGCCGCCGCATGCTCGCCGACCACGGCAAGATGGCCCGCGGCTTCCCGGACGTGCGCGCCAACACGGTCGCCTCGTTCTCCCTCGGCGACTACGAGTGGCTCCTCGCCTTCGAGGCCGACGAGCTGTACCGCATCGTCGACCTCATGCGCCACCTGCGTGCCTCGGAGGCCCGCCGGCACGTCCGCGAGGAGGTCCCGTTCTTCACGGGCCGCCGCAAGGACATCGCGGAGCTGGTCGCGGGTCTGGCCTGATCAGCGGAGCGGTCGTTCGGCCCCGGGCTGCTCCGGGGCCGCCGAGCGCGGCTGCGGCTGCGGCTTGGGTTCCGGACGCGCGGCGCAGTCCGCACCCCGTCCCGGCAGTCGGCCCTCCAGCAGATACGCCTCCATGTGGCCGTTGACGCAGGCGTTCGGGCCGCCCGCCAGGCCGTGCGCGCCCGCGTCCCGCTCCGTCACCAGGACGGAGCCCGCGAGGCGGCGGTGGAGTTCGCGGGCGCCGTCGTACGGCGTGGCGGCGTCCCGCTCGGCGGCCAGGATCAGCGTCGGCGGCAGTTCGCCCGGCCCGGTGCCGACGTCGAGCGGGCGCTGCCGCGGCCCCTCCCAGTAGGCGCACGGCAGGTTCGTCCACACGTTGTCCCAGGTCTCGAAGGGCGCCACCCGCGCGAGCCGGGTGTTGTCCCGGTCCCACACCTCCCAGTCCGTCGGCCAGGGGGCGTCGTTGCACTCGACGGCCACATAGACCGCGCGTGAGTTCTCCGCCTCGACGGCGGCCTCCGGGTGCTGTTCCGCCTGCTCGACCAGCGGTCCGGGATCGCCCCTGAGGTAAGCCGACAGCGCGTGTGCCCGGTGCGGCCACTGGTCGTCGTAGTACCCGGCCTGGAGGAACGCCCCCTGCAACTGCCCCGGCCCGACCTTCCCACCGGCCGGTTCGACGGCCAGCCGGGCCCTCGCGCGCTCGTAGCTGCGCCGCACCTCCCGCGCGGTCCTGCCCAGCCCGTACACCTCGTGGTGCCGGGCCATCCACTTCCGGAAGTCCCTCCAGCGGTCCTCGAACGCCGCCGACTGGTCGAGGTTGTTGCGGTACCAGATCTGCGCCGGGTCGGGGTCGACCGCCGAGTCGAACACCATCCGCCGTACGTGGGCGGGGAACAGCGTCGCGTACAGGGCCCCGAAGTACGTGCCGTACGACGAGCCCATGAAGGTCAGCCGTTCCTCGCCGAGCGCGGCGCGCAGCACGTCGAGGTCGCGGGCGTTGTTCAGCGAGTGGTAGTGCCGCAGCGCGCCGCCGGCCCGCTCGGCGCAGCCGCGCGCGTACGCCTTGGCCTGCGCGATGCGTTCCTTCTTGTACGACTCCGAGGGGTGCGTCGGCGACTGGGTGGGTCCCTTGAAGAACTGCTTGGGGTCCTTGCAGGACAGTGGCGCGGAACGGCCGACCCCGCGCGGGGCGTAGCCGACGAGGTCGTACGCGGCCGCGATCCGCTTCCACTCGGGCAGCAGGCCGACGAGGGGGAAGTACAGGCCGGAAGCGCCCGGGCCGCCCGGGTTGTAGACCAGGGCGCCCTGCCGGCGGACCTTGCGCTTGCTGTTGTGCGGGTCCTTGTGCGTGGCACGGGCGCGGCCGACGGCGAGCTCGATCTGCCTGCCGTCGGGCTGTGCGTAGTCCAGCGGGACGGTGACCGTGCCGCACCGCATGCTGCCGGGGAGGTCCTGCGCGTCTGGGCACGGGCCGAAGTCGATGCCGGCCGCCTTCGCCCGCGCGGCGGCCACCGCGGTGCCGCGCAGCTCGGCCGCCGCCTTTGAGCCGTCGGAGTCCGGGGCGGCGGTGAGGGCGCTCAGCAGCAAGGACCCTGCTGCCGAGTAGAGGAGGGCGGCTCTCATCGCGAATCCCTTCGGTGCACGGTGGCGACCAAAGGGATGTTTCGCGGGGCGGTTGAGGAAGGCAAGCACCGTCCGCCGGTGTCGGAGCCAATGCCCCTGTGCGCCCCCGGTCTGTCAGTCGTGTGCCTAGCGGGTGTCCGCGAAGTCCAGCCTGTCCTGCGGGCGGACAACGGGACTTCGCGGACGCCCCCTAGCGGTGCGTGAAGGCGGCACGAAGGTCCGGCTCGCCGATCGCGCGGACGCCGCGTACGGCCACGGAGGTGAGGTACGTACGGTCGTCGGCGGTACCGTCCGCGTTCCGGGTCAGCGCGCCGAGCAGCCGCTGACCGGCCGGGGAGGCCCAGCGCGAGTACGGGTGGACCTCGATGCGGGCGACGGCGAGGCAGCTCAGGGTCAGGGCGAGCGGCAGCGCGAACCACAGGGCAACCAGATGGCGCGGCATGTCCGGCGGAGCGGGCGTCAGCAGCGCGGCCGCGCCGAGACCGAGTACGGCGACGGCCGCCGAGCGCACCTGCCGGACGGCCGCCGCGACCGTCGTGCGGGCGCTGTCGGGCACGGCGAGTCCCGCGCGCTCCAGCCGCTCGGCGATACCGCGCACCGCGTCCGCCGTGGCGGCGTTGGCCCGCACCGGCGCTATCCGGGACTGCCCTTCGGGACCGATGGCCCCGATGACCGACCGCTCCATCTCGTCCCGCCCGCGCGGATCGACGACCGTCGCCCAGCCGGTGTGGGCCAGGAGCAGCCGGCGCTGGCGCGCCATGGCGACGAGGGTCACGTCGGCGACCCGGCGTGGTCCGCCGGAGAGGAACGCGGCCTCGTAGAGCGTGAGTTCATGGATACGGCCGGTGTTCGCGTCAGCGGCCGCAGCGCGTACGGCGGCCAGGCACAGGCGGGTGCACGCCGTGCCGGCCACGACCCAGGCCGCCAGCAGGAAAAGAACCCAGAACATATGTTGTTTGTATGTGCCACGGTCTCGGAAGCACCATGCCTTGTTCACGATCCGGACGGAGTGTTGTCGGTGTGTGACGTTCCGTTTCACTGCTCCGGCGGCGGACGGAAGGCGGGCGGCGGAAGAGTGAAGGCCGGGTCCGGCGCCGGGACGGGAGCCGTGGGTGAGGCCGGGGCCGGGACCGCCGTCGGGGGAGTGCTCCCGGCGGCCAGGTCGCGGGCCACGGCGTCGAAGTCGACGTAGCCCGTGGCCTCGAGGACCTTGATGTGGTCGAGGACGGTCGTGTTGGCGTCGTCGGCGAGGTCGCGCACCAGCGAGTTGCGGGTGCTCGCACGGACCTGGGCGACGACCGAGAAGACCCTGCCGTGCGCCAGCCGCAGGATGTTGGCGAACTGGCGGTCGTACTCGGCACCCTGTGCCTCGTCCAGGGTTTCCAGCCACTGCTTCTGCTGGTCGCTGGGCTCGTCCGGCAGGGCGAGGTCCAGCCGTGAGGCGACACCGCGGACCCGTTCGTCGAGGAACCCGTGTCCCTCGACGAGATGCCGACCCGCCGTCCGGACGGCCGGCGTGGTCCCTTTGGTCCGCGCCTGCTGCCCGGCGGGCAGCTCCCACAGTCCGGCCAGCCGGACCTTGACGAGGAAGTCCTGGTCGAGCGCGGACAACGGGCCGTAGCTCGTGCGCAGGGTCTGGGCGCTCAGCACGTCCGGTCCCGTCCCCGGCCGGTCGGTGTGCGACCAGAGGGAGAAGACCAGCGCGGCGAACGTCGCCGCCAGGCACGTGACGATGAGTCCCGTGCCGCTGACGATGCCTCGGCCCTTGACGGGGGGTCGCGGTCGCATGGTGGTGCCTCCTGGTACGGCACCGCACGCTAGTGCGCTTCGGGTGCGGAGTTGACATGTTACTGGGGGGTCCACGTCAACTTCCGTACAAGGGCGAATGGTTGCAACGGGGCCGAACGGGACGACCAGGAGAGGCGTGACAAGGGGCTCACTTAGGCAAAGAGGCTCAAAACTCGCCGGGCACCGGCCTGTTGCGGTGATTCGCCCACGCCCGCGCGGTGCCCGGCTACGCGCTGTTCGTGTCCGCGGCGGTGCCGCTGCTCATCGCCTTCGGGCTCACTGTTCTCCGAGGACGCCCTCACCAACATCGTCTCGTTGGCGATCCCTCGGCATCTACGGCTCGTTCCAGATGGTCGTGCCGGCCGCGCTGCGCGCCCGGCTCAAGGGATGGCGTCCGGCGGGAGAGTTCACACTGGGCCGCTGGGGCCTTCCCGTGAACATCGGGGCGCTGGCCTACGGCATCTTCGCCATCGTCAACATCTGCTGGGCCCGCAGCCCGGAGAAGCCGTGGTGCGAGAACTGGATCGTCCTGCGGTGCGGTGCGGTGCGGTGGTGGTGGGTACCGGCGTGCTGTACATGTTCACCACCCACCACTACGGCCGCGACGACGCGCCCGCCGGTGGCGCGGTGCCGAAGGACGAGGCCGTACCGAAGAACTGACGTCTCCGGTCAGCGCCGGAGCAGCGCCTTCCGGGTGGCGCGGGCCAGCCGGTGGACCGGGCGTCGGGATCGGGGCGCCGGTCCCGACCGCTCCAGCCACCACTCCCGGAGCTCCCGCCGCGTCGCCGCGTCCCCGGGCCGTCCGGCGGACAGCAGGTGCTCTGCGAAGGTGAGCGCGTCGCGCCGGTAGCCGCCGGTCATCGGCTGGGTCTGGGCGTACGCGAGGAAGGCCGTACGGTACTCCGCCCCGAGGATCTCCGGCAGCTCGGGCGCGACCTTCGCCACGACATCCGCCCGCTTGGCGGCCAGGGCCCGCGCCTGTACACCGACCCGCACCCGGTCGAACCCCTCGGGCACGGGCGTCCCCGCGACCAGCGCCGACAGCAGCGCGGCCTGCGCGAGCCCGAGCCGCTGCCGGGCTCCGTCCCCACCAGGGTGGGGCAGGCCGAAGGCGCCCCGTGCCGCCCCGGCCGCCCCGTCTTCATCGCCCCGCCGGGCCCCGCCGGCCAACTGGTCCGCCAGGAACCGGGCTTCATCGCCGGGCTGTGAACGGGCCTCTTCGTGCCGCCGAACCGTGGTCTTCTCCCCGAGTGCGTCGCCGATCAAGGGCACGACAGTCCCGGTTTCCGCGCGTCGTACGGCGAGTGCGGCGCCGGCCGAGCGGACCTCCGTTTTCACGCGCTCCACGGCGCCCGCCTCCAGCGCCCTCCGGATCGATCCCAGCTCGGTCTCCAGCTCCGCCGGTTCCGGGAAGTTCTCGTCGCGTTCCAGGAGGACTCCCGGAGGGGACACGCGGGATGCGAGGTCGGTCAGGATGTCCAGGACCGGGCGGGGGACGGGGTGGGCGTGGCTGTCGTGCCAGACGCCGTCGCGTTCGAAGCCGCCGGCGACATGGACGTAGGCGATGGCCTCCAGGGGTAGCTCGGCGAGGGCCTTGGCCGGGTCCTCGGCGCGGTTGACATGGTTGGTGTGCAGGTTGGCCACGTCGATGAGGAGCCGGACGCCCGTGCGGTCGGCCAGCTCGTACAGGAACTGGCCCTCCGTCATCTCCTCGCAGGGCCAGGAGATCAGCGCGGCGATGTTCTCCACGGCCAGCGGCACCGGCAGCGCCTCCTGCGCGATGCGCACGTTCTCGCACAGCACGTCGAGCGCGTCCCGGGTCCGGGGGACGGGCAGCAGATGGCCCGCCTCCAGATGCGGGGTCGCCGTCAGGGCACCGCCGGCCCGTACGAACGCGATGTGCTCGGTGACCAGCGGCGAGCCGAGTGCCTCAGCCCGTTCGGCCAGCGCGGTCAGACGGCCTTCGTCGGGGCGGTCCGCACCTCCGAGACCGAGCGAGACGCCGTGCGGCACCACGGTGACCCCGCGCTCGCGCAGCCGCCGCAGCGAGTCGGGCAGATGCCCGGGGCAGACGTTCTCGGCCACGGCCTCGACCCAGTCGATGCCCGGCATGCGCTCCACGGCGTCCGCGATCTCCGGCCGCCACCCGATGCCCGTCCCCAGTCGCTCCATCGTCCCCTCCTCCGCACGGCCGGTTCCCCGAACGTGAGGGGGGTATGGCCCAGCCGCCCGTCCCCGAACCCCGCCACGGGCACCTTCAGAGGAACATTTGAGGTTCGGCCCACCGACGGAGGCACCGGGGTCGCGCCACCGCCCGAAGCGTCGTAGACCGGACGTATGCGCGATGGCAGCGAGCAGGAGGCCCCGGCCTCGACCCGGCGGGTGTGGGCCGGAGCCGGGGGACTGGTGGTCGCCGTCGGCACGGCTTATTTCCTGCTCCCGCTGGAGGGGCTCGGCGACGACCGCCCCTGGCTGGGCTGGCCCCTGTTCGCCCTGTGCCTGGGGCTGCTGGCCGCGCTGCTGCTGCGCCAGGTGCGCGACGTCGTGCTGGAGAAGCCGCACACCCGGCCGGGCGTCATGATCCCGCTGCTGATGTGCCTGGCCGTGCTGGTCTTCTCGTCGGGGTACTACGCCCTCGCCCAGCAGCCGGGCCAGTTCACCGGCCTGAGCACTCGCGTCGACGCGCTGTACTTCACCGTCGTCACGCTCGCGACCGTCGGCTACGGGGACATCACCCCGAGCGGGCAGGAGGCCCGCCTGGTGGCTGTCGCTCAGATCCTGTACACGTTCGTGTTCCTCACGGCGGCGGCCACCGCGCTGTCGCGCCGGCTGCACGCGGTGGTCGCCGCGCGCGACCGGCGCCCGCCGCCTTCCTGACCCGGGGCGGCCCGGGATGGGGGACGGCGCCTACGCCGAGCGGGTGGAGCGGTAGTTGAACACCGACCACAGCACGAACAGGCCGGTCACGATCATGATGATCGACCAGAACGGCTGGTACGGCAGCCACATGAAGTTCGCGATCAGCGCCAGTCCGACCACGACCGCGCCCACGACCCGGGCCCAGGCGGCCCCGGTGAACAGGCCGAGCCCGGCCGCCACCACGAGCACACCGACGATCAGGTGGATCCAGCCCCACGCGGTCAGGTCGAACTCGAAGACGTACTCGCCGAAGCTGGTGTACACCTCGTCGTCGGCGATCGCCGTGATGCCCTGGAGCACCGCGAACAGGCCGTAGACGACCATCAGGGTGCCGCCGAGAGCGAGGCCCCCGGCCGCCAAGGGGTCGCCGGTGCCGCCGGGCCCGCCGGGCGTCCGGTCGGGGGCGGGCGGAGCGGGGGGAGGGGGCGCGGCGCTGGTCATGGCTGCCTCCTGGTCGGGGTTGTCTGGTAACCCCACTGGAGCACCTGCCCGCGACCGGCGCTTCTGCGGCTACTCCGAACGGGTGGCCGCCGGGCCGCCGCTCCCGTACGGCTCCCGGCGCAGCGCCGGGTGGTCCGCGACCACCGTGCACGAGCCGGGCGCGATCTCCGTGAAGCCCGCGTCGCGGACCAACGGCAGGCCGCTGCCCGTCAGTTCGGGCCAGCGGGCCGGGTCGGCCGTCCGTACGGAGAGTGGGAAGCCCGCGTCGTGCCAGGCGGCCCGCTCCTCGTCGGGCAGCTCCCACCAGGCCAGTTGTGCGGCGTGTCCGGCCTGGGCCATCGCCTTGCCGGCCGACATGCCGAGGTCGGGGTTCAGCCACAGCACGGGGGCGGCCGGGTCCGCGTCCACCGGCGGTTCCGGGTCGTCCAGGTCGGTGCCGGAGACCTGGAGCCGGGCCAGGTCCTTGGGCCAGCCGTCCAGCGGGACCGGCGGGAAGACCCGCACCTGGGCCGACTTGCCGGTGACCGTGATGCCGGGCAGCGCCTCCGCCCGACGCCACTCGGCGCCGCGCGCCCGCCGAACCACCTTGCGGATCCGCGCGTCCTGCCAGTCCCGCACCGCCTGCGCCCACGGCCCGTCGCCGGCCGACCGCTCGTCGCCGAGGATCGTCAGCACGGCCCGCGCGGCCGTCTCCAGCGCGTCCGTACGCGCCGGCGGGTCCGCCCGCTCGATCCGCACGACCAGCGGCAGCACGAACTGCGGTGCCGTGTCGCGGTCCGAGGGCTCGGAACGGAAGGGGCTGTCACTCACGGGCGTCGGGTCTTCGCTCACGAATCCCAGTGTGCCAGCCGGAAGATCGTGGAGGATGGGCCCATGCGACCCGACCTGTGCCTGGAGAACGCGGGCCGCCGCTACGGCCTGCGCGGCCCCTGGGTGCTGCGCGGCGTCGACCTGACGGTGGCCCCGGGCCGGCTCGTCCGCGTCGAGGGCGCCAACGGCACCGGCAAGTCCACTCTCCTGCGGCTGCTCGCCGGCATCGACGCCCCCAGCGAGGGCCGGATCACCGGCCGCCCGCGCACCGCGTACGTCCCCGAGCGGTTCCCGCCGGCCCTGCCGTTCACCGCCGTCGGCTACCTCACCCACCTCGGCACCGTGCACGGCCTGCCCCGCGCGGCGGCCGCCCGCGTAGCCGCCGAGTGGCTGGAGCGCCTCGGCGCCGCCGCCTACGCCGGCACGTCCATGGCGCGGCTGTCGAAGGGCAGCAGTCAGAAGGTCGCGGTCGCCCAGGCCCTGCTCGCGGAGCCGGAGCTGCTGGTGCTGGACGAGGCGTGGACCGGCCTGGACAGCGACGCCCGCGCCGAGTTGGAGCGGGCGGTCGCCGAGCGCACGGCGGCCGGCGGATCCGTGGTGTTCGTCGACCACGACCCGCTCCGCCTCGCGGGACTGCCCGACGCGACGTACACCGTGCGCGACGGGAGCCTCGTCGAGCGCGCCGTGCCGGGTCCGCCGCCGTCCGGACCGCAGGTCACCGTCGAGGTCCAGGGACCGCCGGACGGACGGCTTCCCGACGACGTGCGGCGGACCGTCACCTCCGCCGAGGAGACCGCGCCGGGCAGCCACCGCCTCACCGTCCCCGCCCCGCACTCCGACGTCCTGCTCCGCGCCCTGCTCACGGCCCGCCCGCCCTGGCACGTGGTGAGCGTGGCACGGCAGGCGGACGCCCCCGGGAGCCGCCGATGACCGCCCTCCTGCGCTACCACGCCGCCCTGCTGCTGCGCTCCCAGCGCTGGCTGCCGCCGTTCCTGTTGTACGCCGCCGTCCTCGCGATCAGCGTCCAGGCCGGTCAGCCGGTGCTCGACTCGCTCGGCTACTCCGCCGCCGCGCTGCTGCCCGTCGCCGCCTGGCTGGCGCGGATCTGTGTCACGGCCGAGCCGCAGGCCGCGCGCGGCTGTGTGGCGGCGGCCGTCGGGCCCGCGCACGCCCATGTGGCCTGCCTGCTGGTGGCGTTGTCCGGCGCGGCGGTGCTCGGCACGGCCGCGACCCTCGGCGTGACGCTGCTGAGCGCTCCGGTCGCCTCGGACCACCGCACCCCGGTGCCGCTCGCCCCCGCCTGCGGGGCCGGGCTGCTCGCCGCCCTGGCCTGCGCCCTGCTCGGCACGGCCGTCGGCGCGCTCACCAGCCGGCCGCTGCTGCGGTCGCGGGGTCGTGCCGTCCTGGCCCTGCTGCTCGCGGCGCTGCTGTCCCTCGTGGCCACCGGCTCCCCGGCGCAGGCGGCGGTGCAGGGCCTGGTGACCGGCTCACGGTCAGGCACCGTCGCGCTGCCGCTGCTGCCCCTGGCCGCGGCAGCCCTGGTCACGGCCGCCGCGCTGGCCCTGGCCGGTGCGCTCGCCGCCCGCAGATCACCCTGAGCAGGCGGTGCGCTGCGCCTCCTGCCTCCCCCAAGTTCTCGACTTCGCTCGAACAGGGGGGACCCCCATGCAGACCGGGCAGAGGGTGATGCCCTTGTACGACTCCGGGTACTCCGTCGCCTCCCGGCACAGCACGCTCCCCCACTCTCGGCTGCGCTCGAGCGGGGGGACCCCCATCGCGTACGGCGGCCCGTCCGCCCGGGGCGGCCTGGTCGCGTCGATCAGGCAGTAGTCGTTCTCGCTCATACGTCCAGCGTAGGCCGGTCAGCGGGCCTCAGGGCGGGGTCGCGCACCGCTGTCCGCCGCCCCGATCAGCTCGGACACCTTCACGAACCTGAAGCCCTCGCGGCGCAGCTCGGGCACGATCGTGCGCACCGCCCGTTCGGTCGCCGGTGCGGCGCTGCGCGTGCAGTGCAGCACGACCACCGACCCCGGCCGCACCCCGTCCAGCACCTGCCGTGCGACCACGTCCGGGTCCGTCTCGAACGCGTCGCCGCCGACCACGTCCCACTGCACGGCGGTCACGCCGGCCGGTGTCAGCGCCTTCAGCGCCCGCCGGTCGTAACAGCCGCCCGGGAAGCGGAAGTACGGCATCGGATCCGCCACGCCGGCCTTCCGGAGGGCTGCGTACGCCCGCTCCACATCCGACCGCATCCGCCCCTCGGGCACGGCCGGCAGGCCGTAGCAGTCCCGCGTGTAGGCGTAGTGGCTGTAGGAGTGGTTGGCGACCTCGAAGAGCGGGTCCCGGCCGATGGAACGGGCCTGGTCCGGGTACTGCTCGGCCCACCGCCCGGTCATGAACACGGTGGCGGGCACCTTCAGCGCCCGCAGTGTCGAGATCAGCCGCGGATGGTCGAACCGCTCACCCGCCGCCGCCCGTGCCCCCTGCCCGGCGGTCATGTCGCGTCGAAGGTGAGCGCGACGGTCCTGCCGCGGGTACGGGGACCGTGCTCGAAGACCGGGGTCAGGCCGGCGGGGCCGGGCGCGAGGGTCGGAGGGCGCGAGGGCGGTGCGGCCACCGGCGGCGGGGCCGCCCGCGGGGGCCGGTCGGTCCCGCAGGCGGCGAGGACCGCGCTCAGGGCGCACACGGCGGTGACACGGCGGAGGAGGATGATCACCGTATGAAGATGTGAATGGAATCGCCCTCTTATGCGCGTCGACTACGGGCGTCACCCGGCCGTCAGATGTCCCGCTGCTCCAGCGGCTTGGTCGCCGGGCCCTGGATCACCTTGCCGTCCGTGTCGAAGCGGGAGCCGTGGCAGGGGCATTCCCACGCGCGTTCGGCGGAGTTGAAGGCGACCAGGCAGCCCAGGTGGGTGCAGCGGGCGGAGACGGCGTGCAGAGTGCCGTCGTCGTCCCGGAAGACCGCGAGGCGGTGGTGCCCGTCGGCGCGGACGACAGCCCCCTCGCCGGGCGGCAGGGACTCCACCGGCGGCGAGGGCCGCAGCCGGTCCCCGACGAAGTGGCCGGCGACCTTGGCCTGGGTCTTGAGGAACGACGGCGCCTCCCGCACGGCGGGCTTCAGCCGGCGCGGGTCGTACAGCCCGCTCCACTCGCGCTCCTCGCCGGTGATCTGCGCGGCGAGGAGGCTGCCCGCCATGATGCCGCCGGTCATGCCCCAGCCGCCGAAGCCGGTGGCCACATAGGCGTGCCGGGCGCCCGGGTGCAGGAGGCCGACCATCGGCACGGTGTCGGTGGGGCTGTTGTCCTGCGTGGCCCACCGGTGGGTGACGTCCAGGTCCGGGAAGTGCTCGGTGGCCCAGGCGGTGAGGCGTTCGACACCGGCCCGCGGGTCGCCCGTGCCCGGCGTGAAGTGCTCACCGGTGACGATGAGCAGACGCCGGTCCCCTTCGTACGGTGCCGTGCGCACCGAGCGGGTGTTCTCGTCGGGCGTGATGAACATTCCGTCCGGGTCCTGATCCGCGGGGATCGTCCCGGCCACGACCAGTTCGCGCTTCGGCGTCAGCCGGGTGAACAGCAGGGCCCGGTCGAAGATCGGGTAGTGCGTCGCGACGACGACGTCCCGGGCCCGCACCGTCGCCCCGGTCGTGGTCGACAGGCGGCACGGCTCGCCCTCGTCCATGCCGAGGACCGTGGTGTCCTCGAAGATCCTCCCACCGTGTTCGACGAGGTCGGCGGCGAGGGCCAGCAGGTACTTGCGGGGGTGGAACTGGGCCTGGCCGGTGGCCCGGACCGCGCCTGCCACCGGGAAGGGCAGCCCGGTCTCCTCCACGAACGTGGCGGGCAGCCCGGCCTCGGCTGCCGCCCGTGCCTCGGCCCGCAGCTCGTCGACCCGGCCCGGGTCGCACGCGTACGTGTAGGCGCTCCTGGCCTCCCAGTCGCAGTCGATGCCCAGTTCCCCGGCGATCCCGGCCGCGCGCTCGATCGCCTCGGACTGGGAGCGGGCGTACAGCCGCGCGCCCTCGGGACCGCGGGTGCGGCGCAGCTTGTCGTAGACGAGTGTGTGCAGGGCGGTGACCTTGGCGGTGGTGTGCCCGGTGACGCTGGCAGCGACCCGCCCGGCCTCCAGCACCGCCACGCTCCGCCCGGCCCGCGTCAGTTCCCACGCCGTGCTCAGCCCGGCGATCCCGGCGCCGATCACCGCCACGTCGACGTCCAGGTCCTCCGTCAGGGCCGGATGACGGCCGTCCGGTGCGGTCTCCATCCAGTAGGAGCTGCTGACCTGCTGCTTCTCGCTCATGAGCCACCGAGTACCCCCGACTGCCCGGCTTCAGTATCCGGTGTGCCGCTTTACAGAAGGGGCCGGCAGAGGTAACGTACAACCAAATGGTTGTAGATGAGTGGAACGACGAGACGGTGGACCGGCTGTTCCACGCCCTGGCCGACACCACGCGCCGGGACATACTGCGCCGTTGCGTGCGCGGGAAGCTGTCGGTCTCGCGGCTGGCCGAGGCCTATCCGATGAGCTTCGCGGCGGTGCAGAAGCACGTCGCGGTGCTGGAACGGGCCGGCCTCGTCAGCAAACAGCGCAGCGGACGGGAGCAGCTCGTGCGCACCGACCCCGACGCGGTGGGCCGCGCCCGCCAGGCCCTCGACGAGCTCGAGTCGGCATGGCGCGGACGCGTGGACCGGATGGTCCGGCTGCTCGCGGAGGACCCCGGCACCGAAGAGCCGGAAGAACCCGGTACCGAAGAGAACAACGCCCCGGAAGGACCTCAGAGATGAGCGTCACCAGTGTCGACAAGGACCTCGACAACCTCACCCTCACCCTGATCGCCGACTTCGCCGCCCCGGTGGAGCGGGTGTGGCGGCTGTGGGCCGACCCCCGGCAGCTGGAGCGCTGGTGGGGTCCGCCGGCCTACCCGGCGACCGTGGAGGAGCACGACCTGACCCCCGGCGGAGAGGTCACGTACTTCATGACCGGCCCGGAGGGCGACCGGCACCGCGGCTGGTGGCGGATCACCTCGGTCACCGAGCCGACCGCCCTGGAGTTCACCGACGGCTTCGCCGACGACGACGGAAAGCCCAAGGACGACATGCCGACCATGTCCGTGACGGTGCGGCTCAGCGAACACGGCGGCGGCACCCGGATGGAGATGCGTTCCCTGTTCGACTCCCGTGAGCAGATGGAGCAGCTGATCACCATGGGCATGGAGGAGGGCCTGAAGGAGGCCGTCGGCCAGATCGACGCCCTGCTGGCCGCCTGACCACCCGGATCAGGACCGGCCGCCCCGATCAGGACTCCCGCAGCAGCCGCTTCCTGCACTCCGCCACGTCGAAGTCCGCCTCCGGATACCGCGGATCCAGCTCCCGCAGATGCTCCAGGAGCAGCGTGCTGACTGCCCAGTTGCGGTACCACTTGTGGTCGGCCGGGACGAGGTACCAGGGCGCATACGAGGTGCCGCAGTGCTCCAGGGCCACCCCGTAGGCCTCCTGGTACGCGGGCCACAGGGCGCGGTCGTCGATGTCGGACGGGGCGAACTTCCAGCGCTTCTCCGGCCTGTCGAGGCGTCTGAGCAGGCGGCGGCGCTGCTCGTCGTAGGAGATGTGCAGGAAGCACTTGATCAGGGTCACGCCGTCGTCGGCGAGGGACCGCTCGAAACCGTTGATCCGCTCGTAGCGGCTGTCGATCACGGCGCGTGGCGCGAGGTCCCGGACGCGGGCGGCCAGGACGTCCTCGTAGTGCGAGCGGTCGAAGATGCCCAGTTCACCGGGGAGCGGGAGCGCCTTCTCCACGCGCCACAGGAAGGGGTGTGCGCGCTCCTCGGCGGTCGGTGCCTTGAACGCCGTGATCCGGCAGCCGGCCGGGTTCAGCTGGCCGATGACGTGCTTGACCGTGCCGCCCTTGCCGCTGGTGTCCATGCCCTGGAGGACCAGCAGGACGCGGCGCCGGTCGCCCGCGGTGCTCGCCGCCCACAGCCGTTCCTGAAGGCCGGCGAGCTGCTCGCCGATCCGGGCCGTGGCGGCCTTGCCCGCCGCCTTGCCGTCCGGGCCGCCGGGAGTGGCGGCGGCGTCGTGACAGGACAGGTCGACCGGCTCACCGACGGGGACGCGCAGCCGCTCCCGCGGCGAGGTCCCGCGCTCGGCCTTCTTGTCCTGCACCGCCGTGTCCCTCGCCGCCGTGTCCCTCGCCGCAGTGTCCTTCTCCGGTTCGTGCTTCTCCGCCACCGGGCTCCTTCCGTTCCCCGAGCCTCGATCGTCCGACGGGGCGCCGGGTTCCGCACCCGGCGCCCCGTCGGGAACAGAGCCCCGCTTACCGGCGCCAGAGGCCCGTCACCGCGAACGTGGTACCGGGCCGGTAGCAGTTGACGTACATCGTGTCGCCGTCGGGCGAGAAGGCCACCCCGGCCAACTCACCCCACTCGGGCTCCTCCGGGGTGCCGATGTTCTGCCGATTGCGGGCCATCACGTACACCTGGCCGCGCCGGGTCACGCCGTAGACGTGCTGGGCGCCGTCGCCGTCCTCGCAGACCATCAGACCACCGCTGGGCGCCAGGCAGATGTTGTCCGGCGACTCTCCCGGCTTCTGAACGTCGGTGCCCGGACCGAAGACGATCACCAGGGTCAGCCGTCGCCGGTCCGGGTCGTAGCGCCAGACCTGGCCGAAGTGGTCGGCCGCCGACCCCTCCGCGCTGCGGGCGAACGACGACACGAAGTACACCGACCGGCCGCCCCAGTAGCAGCCCTCCAGCTTCTGCGCGTGCGTGATGCCCTTGCGGCCGAAGTCCTGGAGCCGGATCGGCGTCTGCGCGGCCTGCGGGTCCGGTACGTCCACCCACTCGACGCGGTCGAACTCGGCGCCGATGTCCTGGATCGAGGACAGGTCCGGCACACCGGGCACACGCATGGCCTGGAGCCGGCCGCCCGCGCGCAGCGAACCCCGCCCACCCAGCGGCCGGTTTGGCAGGAAGCGGTAGAAGAGGCCGAAGGGCCTCTTGAAGGCGTCCTCGGTCTCGTACACCACGCCCCGTCGGGGGTCGACGGCGATCGCCTCGTGCTGGAAGCGGCCCATCGCGGTCAGCGGTACGGCTCCCGTGCGGTGCGGGTCGGCCGGGTCGACCTCGAAGATGAAGCCGTGGTCCTTGGCGTAGCCGGCCGTGCCCGCCTTGTCCTCCGTCTCCTCGCAGGTCAGCCAGGTGCCCCACGGGGTGGGGCCGCCCGCGCAGTTCACGGCCGTGCCGGCGATCGCGACGCGTTCCGACAGGACGTTGTTGCGGGAGTCCAGGGTGAGGGCCGTGCAGCCGCCCTTGGCGGCCGGGTCGTAGGTGAGGCCCTCGACCGTCGGGACCGGGACCTTGCCGTCGGCGCGGTTCTCGTGGTTGCGGACCAGATGGACCCGGCCGCCTCTGCCCTCGAAGGCCGACATGCCGTCGTGGTTGGAGGGGACCTCGCCCTCGCCGGAGCGCAGCGGATCTCCCTCACGGGAGAGGACCCGGTAGCGGAAACCTTCCGGCAGGTCGAGCAGGTCCTTCGGGTCGGAAACGAGCGGGCCGTAACCGTCGTGGCCGAGGGTCTGGGCGGCGGCGGTGCCGGCGAAGAGTTCGGACAGGGCGCCGGAGAACGCGATCCCGACGCCCAGGGCGCCCGTCCCTGCGAGCATCTGACGGCGTGTGGCGAATCGACCGGTTTCGGTCATGGGGAAACCTTCCTGCTGGCGGACAGGAACTTGATCCCGCTGTGTCTATCACCTGGTGCGGGTCGCAGGAACCACGCGCGTAGCGCGGGTCACTGCTCGACCGCGTGCCGCAGCTCGTCGATGGCCTGTTCTGTCGTGTCGACGGAGCGTTCCGTCGGCGCCGGAGCCTGCTGACCTCCCTCCTGGTGGCCTCTTTCCAGGAACCGCAGGAGCTCCACCGGGATGGGCAGCACCAGCGTGGAGTTCTTCTCCGCCGCCACGGCCATGACCGTCTGGAGCAGGCGGAGCTGGAGAGCCGAGGGAGTGTCGGCCATCTGCTGGGCGGCCTGGGACAGCTTCTTGGAGGCCTGGTACTCCGCGTCGGCGTTGATCAGCCGGGCCCGCCGCTCGCGGTCGGCCTCGGCCTGGCGGGCCATGGAGCGCTTCATCGTGTCGGGCAGGGACACGTCCTTGATCTCCACGCGGTCGATGGTCACGCCCCACTCGACGGCCGGGCTGTCGATCATCAGTTCCAGGCCCTGGTTGAGCTTCTCCCGGTTGGACAGGAGGTCGTCCAGTTCGCTCTTGCCGATGATCGAGCGCAGGGAGGTCTGTGCCATCTGCGAAACGGCGAAGCGGTAGTCCTCGACGTTGACGACCGCGGCCGCCGGATCCACGACCTTGAAGTACACGACCGCGTCGACCCGCACGGTCACGTTGTCGCGGGTGATGCCCTCCTGGGCGGGCACCGGCATGGTCACGATCTGCATGTTGACCTTACGCATCCGGTCCACCGCGGGGACGATGAGGTTGAACCCGGGCCGCCGCACCTCCCCGTGCAGCCGTCCGAGCCGGAACACGACCCCGCGCTCGTACTGCTTGACGACCCGCGCCGCCGAGGCCAGATAGACCAGCCCTCCGGCTCCGGCCGCCGCCACCGCCCCGATCAGATCTTCGACCATGCCGACCTCCCCGTCCAGAGGTCCCGTTTCGTCTGTTCCTGCAACGATATGCCCGGACTCGGGGTCGCGGCCATGCCTCGGGGGCCGGGGCCGTACACGCGAAGGTCCGGGGCGCGCTTCTCGGGCGCGCCCCGGACCAGGGGTTGTCGGCGTTCGGGCTACGTCGCTACGCGGCCGTGACCTTCTCGGCCTCCGGTGACAGCTCCGGCTCCGTGACCTTCACCGGCTCCGTGCCCGTCGCGCTGTGGCGCTCGGCCCAGCTCTCCAGGGCCGTGCGGCAGGCGTGGTCGAGGTGGTGCAGACCTGAGAGGTCCAGCTCGACCGGGCGGTCCTGGGGCAGGCTCTCCAGGCTGTCGAGGATCTTCGGCAGCCGAAGGAACGTCGCGTTGCCCGACAGGTACGCCTGGATCGGACCGGCGCCCTTGTCTATGACCTCGAGCTTCACG
Organism: Streptomyces azureus; assembly: GCF_001270025.1. Classification (NCBI taxonomy): domain Bacteria; kingdom Bacillati; phylum Actinomycetota; class Actinomycetes; order Kitasatosporales; family Streptomycetaceae; genus Streptomyces; species Streptomyces azureus. The sequence continues at coordinate 27,242 of NZ_DF968268.1, forward strand.
TGCGAGGCCTCCCAGGCGGTCTTGACGACCGACAGGGCCAGACCGATCAGGACGCCCTCGAACATGTTCACCGCGACGATCGACACGGCCGTGACCACGAGGATCAGCGCCTCGCCCTTGTGGCTGCGCCACAGCGCCACGACCTGGCGGAACGGGATCAGCTTCCAGCCCGCGTGCACCAGGATGCCGGCGAGGGCGGGCAGCGGGATCAGGGCCAGGGCCCACGGCATCGCGGCGGCGAACAGAAGCAGCCACACGCCGTGCAGCACACGCGACGCCTTGGTCTTCGCACCCGCGTTGACGTTGGCCGAGCTGCGGACGATCACCGCGGTCATGGGCAGCGCGCCGAGCAGACCGCACACGGTGTTGCCCGCGCCCTGGGCGATCATCTCCTTGTTGTACTGGGTGCGCGGACCGTCGTGCAGCCGGTCCACGGCCGCCGCGCTGAACAGGCTCTCCGCGGAGGCGATCAGCGCGAACGCGATGATCGTGCCCCAGATGGCCGGTCCGGCCAGCTCGCCGAGGGCGTCGGTCCCGGGCGGCTGGATGACGCCGAGCAGGCCCTCCACCTCGACCGTGGCGACCGGCAGGCTGAGGGCGAGCGTGGCGACCGTGGCCAGGACCACCGCCGCGAGGGCGCCCGGCACGGACTGCACGGCCTTCGGCAGCTTCTTCCACAGCACGATGACGGCGATGGTGCCCGCGCCGATCGCGAGCGAGATCAGCGCCTCGGTGCTGCCCAGGGCGTCGGCGAACGCCCCCGGCAGCCCCACGATCTTGCCGATGCCGGTCTCCGGGGCCTTCAGGCCCGCCGCCGCGTAGATCTGCCCGGCGATGATCACCAGACCGATGCCGCAGAGCATGCCCTCGACGACGGAGACGGAAATCGCCCGGAACCAGCGGCCGATGCCGAGGAAGCCCATGGCGAGCTGGAGCAGACCGGCCATCAGCACGATGACGCCGAGCGCGGCCACCCCGAACTCGCTGACGGCCTCGAAGACCAGCACGGTCATGCCGGCGGCGGGACCGGACACCTGGAGGCTGCTGCCGGGCATCAAACCGGTGACGAGGCCGCCCACGATGCCAGTGATCAGGCCGAGTTCGGCCGGGACGCCGGAGGCGACGGCCACGCCGACGCAGAGCGGCACCGCGACCAGGAAGACGACGATGGAGGCGAGGAAGTCCTGCCTCAAGTAAGGGAACTTGGTCATGGCGTCCCTCACAGGGTCTCGAAGGTGTCGGTCTCCGCGCGGTGTTGCCGCACGGTTCCGGTGTGCACTTCGTAGAACCAGGCGTGCAGGCCGAGTCGGCCCTCCGCCAGCCGGCGCTCGATGCACGGGTACGACCGCAGTCGCAGCACCTGGGCGAGGACGTGGTTCTGCACGGCTTCGGCGACCGTCGGGTCGGCCGGGTCGTCGCACTTGGGCTGGTCGGCGGCGTGCGCGAGCCAGTCGCGCACCGCCGGTACGGCGGCGAGGTCGTCGCCCCGTACCACCGCGCCCACGGCACCGCAGTGCGAGTGGCCGCAGACCACGATGTCCTTGACGCCGAGGACTTCCACGGCGTACTCGATGGTGGCCGCCTCGGAGGTGGGGTGCTCCAAGGCGTGCGGGGGGACGATGTTGCCGGCGGTGCGCAGCTCGAAGAGCTCGCCGGGCCGGGCGCCCGTGATCAGGGCCGGTACGACCCTGGAGTCGGAGCAGGTGATGAACAGGACGTCGGGGGACTGGCCCTCGGCGAGGCGAGCGAACTCCTCAGGGCGCTGTCCGAACATGCGGGCGTTGTCGATGAGGGGCTGCATGAGTGTGGTGACTCCTCCTGGCGCGCAGTGGGGGCGCGTCGGACGGGCATGACAGAGGGGGGATGGAACTGCTCTGTTCTTCAGCAGCGGAAGACTTGAAGCGCTGCCGGAGTGTGCGACGTCGAGGATCTCGACGTGCGTTCGTGCGCCACGCCGGGCGGGACCCGTTCCGGTGCTGTCGGCGGGATGTGCCTCAGCAGCGGCCGGTCGGGTGCCGATGGCGCCGAGTCGGCGCTGTGGAACCGGTCGCGGGTCCGCAAGGGGCCGGTCGGGCCCTGAGGGTGTCCGGCGCGGCAGTTCGCGATCTCGTCGCGCAGAGCCTTCCCTGAGAGCTTGGTTCCGGGGCGCGTGGACGCACCGGATGGTTCAGTTCCGGGCTGGGCTTTGGCCTCGACTTCACGGGGCGTATGCGCGGACGCGAAGGATGCCGTCGGTGCGAAGACCTGGAGGGCGAGCAGGACGGCGGCGAGGATCGAAACCATGGTCCGTACCGTCGTACCTCGGTACATGCGCCCCCCTTCAGGTGATTCGCACATCTAGCGCTGACCAACACTTAGTCAATGACTGGTCAAGAAACACGTTAACCCTGCAAAGTCGTTTGCAGGGTTAACTTAACGTTTCAAGCTGAAGAGAGCCTGAAAATCGTAGGTGGGTTGGCTGGAACCAACCCTTGCCCTACGGCAGTTGGTGCGATATTGGGGTTGTGGTTACCGGGGGTCCGTCAACTTGGCCGCGTCGCGGGCCAGGGCGGTGAGCCGGGAGATGGCCCGGAAGTACTTCTTGCGGTAGCCGCCGTTCAGCATCTCGTCGTTGAAGAGCTGGTCGAAGGGCAGGCCGGAGGCCAGCACGGGCACTTCACGGTCGTAGAGCCGGTCCGCGAGGACGACGAGCCGAAGTGCCGTCGACTGGTCGGGAACCGGCCGCACACCGGTGAGGCAGACGGCCTTGATTCCGTCGGTCAGGGCGCCGTACCGGCTGGGGTGGACGCGGGCCAGATGTTCCAGGAGGGGCGAGAACGCGTCGAGGGAGGCGCCCTCGGTGGCCTGCGCCGCCTTGGTCACCTGTTCGTCGGAGTACGGCGGCGGCGCCTCGGGCAGGCCGCGGTGGCGGTAGTCCTCGCCGTCGATGCGCAGGGCGCGGAAGTGGGCCGACAGGCCCTGGATCTCGCGCATGAAATCAGCCGCGGCGAACCGGCCCTCACCGAGCTTGCCGGGCAGCGTGTTGGAGGTGGCGGCGAGCGCGACGCCCGCGTCGACGAGCTTGCCGAGCAGGGTGGAGACCAGGACGGTGTCGCCGGGGTCGTCGAGCTCGAACTCGTCGATGCACAGCAGGCGGTGGCCGGACAGGGTCTGGACGGTCTGCTGGAACCCGAGGGCGCCGACCAGGTTGGTCAGCTCCACGAAGGTGCCGAACGCCTTGCGGGCGGGCTCGGCCGGGGTGGCGTGCCACAGGGACGCCAGCAGGTGGGTCTTGCCGACGCCGTAACCGCCGTCGAGGTAGACGCCGCGCGGGCCGGCCGGGGCCGCTTTCCTGGGCGCCCTGCCGAATCCGAACAGCCGCCGCTTGCCGGAACCGCCCGCTTCTTGGCCGAGACCCGCCGCGAAGCCCTCCAGGACCCGGACGGCCTCGGTCTGGCTGGGCTGGTTCGGGTCCGGGATGTACGTGCTGAAGCGGACCGAGTCGAACCGCGGCGGCGGCACCATCTCGGCGACCAGCCGGTCCGCGGGAACGCGCGGCTCACGGGCGCACAGGGAGAGCGGGGCGGAGTCGGTTATGGGACCGGATCCGGAGGGGGCAGGGGAGGAGGACACGGTTCACCATGCTACGGGGCGTGGAAGACTGCACGGCATGCGACGTCTGTTCCCTGTGACCGATGAATCAGCAGCTCCGGACTCGGGCGGGGTGCCCGGGGAGGGTGCTCCTGACGGGGCCGGACGGGAGTGGAGTCTGGCCGAGCTGGCCGCCGCGTACGCCTATCCCGAGGCGGGGCCCGGCGGGCCGCTTCCGTGGCTGCGCGCCAACATGGTGTCCACGCTGGACGGGGCCGCCCAGCACGACGGCCGTTCGCAGCCCATCTCCAGCGCGACCGACATGCGCATCTTCGGCACCCTGCGGGCGCTGGCGGACGTCGTGGTCGTCGGCGCGCAGACGGTCCGCCAGGAGGGGTACCGTCCGGCACGCGCGCGTGCCGAGTTCGCCGAGGTGAGGGAGGCGGCCGGGCAGGGCCCCGCACCCGCGATCGCGGTGGTCTCCGCAAGCCTGGACCTGGACTTCTCGCTGCCGCTGTTCACCTCGCCCCTGGTGCCCACCCTGATCCTCACCGGAGCCTCGGCCGCCCCGGACCGCGTCGCCGCCGCCGAGAAGGCGGGCGCCCGGGTGGTCACCGCGGGCGACGGCATCGGCGTGGACCCGGCCCGTGCCGTCCAGACCCTCGCCGGCCTCGGCCACACCCGGCTGCTGACCGAGGGCGGCCCGCGGCTGCTCGGGCAGCTGGTGGCGGCCGGCGTGCTCGACGAGCTGTGCCTGACCGTCTCCCCGATGCTGACCGCGGGTGACGCGCAGCGCATCGCCGGGGGGCCCGCCGTCACGGTGCCACAGCGCTTCAGGCTGGTGTCGATGCTGGAGGAGGACGGCTTCCTGTTCACGCGGTACGGGCGGTCCTGACGTACTGAACCGCGCGCCACGGGGTAAAGGTGTCGGCGGCCGGGATGCGGAACCGGTCGGTAGGTACGGACTCGGTACGGTGATCGCCGTCAGTCCGGTAATCGGCGGAATGTGCCGTTCCGTTTGCTTTCCGGAGGGCACACTGGATCCGGCAGTACCCGTGCGAACACGGGGCAGGATGGTTTCCGCAGGGCCCGGCGCGGCCCACGGAGGAGTGGGGCCGCAGGCCCCCGTGAGCAGAAGGGGCGCCTGGTGTTCACAAGCGTATTGATGATCGAGAAAGCCCTGACATCCGCCGACGTGGAGTTCGTCACGACCTTGCACGGGGAGGAGCCGGTCTCCTTCCAGGTGCTGCTCCAGCCGCGCGGCGAGCAGGCGGACCGGCTGTTGCGGGCCATCGACGACGTCGCGCTCGGCGAACTCGACGAGGCCGTACGCGAGGGAGAGACGCCGGAGGGCGAGGAGGCGCTGAGCGTCGGGCAGCGGGCTCTGGAGGTCTCGCTCGCGGCGTTGCGGGCGTCCGGGAGCGAGGCCGAAGGACGGTTGATCGAGGATCATCCGCTGGACGCGCTGAAGTCTCTGGTGGAGGAGGTCGGGGCGGATGAGGTCATCGTGCTGACCGACCCCCATTACGTGGAGGAGTTCTTCCACCGGGACTGGGCGTCGCGGGCTCGGCACAAGGTCGGTGTACCGGTGCTGAAGCTGTTCTCGCACAGCAAGGCGTAGCCGCCGGCGGTGGCGGCATCGGTGAACGCTTCGGCATAGGCTGTGCCGCTGAACGTTCCGCACACGCACAGGGAGACACGCATGGCACCCGGCCTTCCCACCGCCATGGACCGACCGCACTTCATCGGCATCGGCGGGGCCGGGATGTCGGGGATCGCGAAGATCCTCGCGCAGCGCGGGGCCGTCGTGGCCGGCAGTGACGCCAAGGAGTCGGCGACGGCCGAGGCGCTGCGGGCGCTGGGCGTGACGGTGCACATCGGGCACGCGGCGGAGCACCTGGCCGACGACGCTAGCTGTGTGGTCGTGTCCTCGGCGATCCGGCAGGACAACCCCGAGCTGGCCCGCGCGGCCGAGCTCGGCATTCCCGTCGTGCACCGCTCCGACGCGCTCGCCGCCCTGATGGAGGGCCTGCGCCCGATCGCCGTCGCCGGTACGCACGGCAAGACGACCACGACCTCCATGCTGGCCGTGTCCCTCAGCGAGCTGGGCCTGAAGCCGTCGTACGCGATCGGCGGGGACCTGGACGCACCCGGCTCCAACGCGCTGCACGGCGAGGGCGAGATCTTCGTCGCCGAGGCGGACGAGTCGGACCGCAGCTTCCACAAGTACGCGCCCGAGGTCGCGATCGTCCTCAACGTCGAGCTCGACCACCACGCCAACTACGCGTCGATGGACGAGATCTACGAGTCGTTCGAGACGTTCGTGGACCGCGTCACCGAGGGCGGCACGCTGGTGATCGCGGCCGACCACGAGGGTGCCCGGGAGCTGACGCGCCGGGTAGCCGGGCGCGGCGTGCGGGTGGTGACGTACGGCGAGTCCGAGGACGCCGGCGTGCGCATCCTGTCGGTCGTGCCGCAGGGGCTGAAGAGCGAGGTCACGGTGGTGCTGGAAGGCAAGGAGCTGACCTTCACGGTCTCCGTGCCCGGCCGGCACTACGCGCACAACGCGGTGGCCGCGCTCGCCGCGGGCGTGGCGCTCGGCGTCCCCGCCGAGGAGCTGGCCGCGGCGCTGGCGGCGTACACGGGCGTGAAGCGGCGGCTCCAGCTGAAGGGCGAGGCCGCGGGCGTGCAGGTCATCGACTCCTACGCGCACCACCCCACCGAGATGACCGCCGACCTGGAGGCCATGCGCGCGGCGGCGGGCGACGCCCGGATCCTGGTCGTCTTCCAGCCGCACCTGTTCTCGCGGACGCAGGAGCTGGGCAAGGAGATGGGCCAGTCCCTGGCTCTCGCGGACGCCTCGGTGGTGCTGGACATCTACCCGGCCCGGGAGGACCCGATCCCCGGCGTGACCAGCGAGCTGATCATCGAGGCGGCCCGGGCGGCGGGCGCCGACGTGACGCCGGTGCACGACAAGGCGGACGTCCCCTCCGTGGTCGCGGGAATGGCGAAGCCGGGGGATCTCGTTCTCACCATGGGAGCGGGCGACGTCACCGACCTCGGCCCGCGCATCCTGGACCGTCTGTCGAACTGAGGGGCTGGAGGCTCATGCCGTACGACGTCGAGAAGCCGGACGAGCAGTGGCGCGCGGAGCTGACCCCGGGCGAGTACGCGGTCCTGCGCCAGGCGGCCACGGAGCCCGCCTTCACCGGTGAGTACACCGACACCAAGACGCGGGGCGTCTACTCCTGCCGCGCCTGCGGAGCGGAGCTGTTCACCTCGGACACGAAGTTCGAGTCCCACTGCGGCTGGCCGTCCTTCTTCGATCCCAAGGACACCGACGCGGTGGAACTGATCGAGGACCGTTCCCACGGCATGGTCCGCACGGAGGTGCGCTGCGCCCGTTGCGGCTCCCACCTCGGGCACGTGTTCGAGGGGGAGGGGTATCCGACCCCGACCGACCAGCGGTACTGCATCAACAGCATCGCGCTGCGGCTGACGCCCGCGGAGGGATGAGCCGCTCGGGGGCGGTGTCGTCCAGGCCTTCGGCACGGGCCATTCGCAGGCCCTCGTTCTCGAACTCGCCGCCGAGCGGGCGGATTCGTCCCCACGAACCGGCTGAGCATCGCCGACCTCGTCCCCCACGGCGGTGAGGACCCGGCCGTCCTCGACGACCCGCTCCTCGAGCGCCCGCCCGGGGTGGCCGCCGCGTGCGAGACCGTGTACGGCGACGCGGTGCGGCTCGGGCCCTGGGACGTGAAGGTGCTGCTGGAGAGGCCGGTCCAGGCCCTGTCGGGCCCGCGACCGTCGCTTCCGGCAGGCCCCGGGACGGCGCCTCAGCCGACCGCCCGGCGTGCCGTCAGAGCACCTTGCGGTGGACAAGCGCCGACAGGACGAGGGCGCCCGGCAGGAGAGGGAGCCACACCGTCAGGACGCGGTAGCCGATGACGGTGGCCGTGGCGGTGGCCACCGGGGCGCCGAACGCGGCCATGGTGAAGACGAGCGCGGCGTCCACGGGGCCGATGCCGCCCGGCGCCGGCACCGCCCCGACCGCGGTGCCGGCCACCAGCAGCGCGAGGACCACCTGCGCCCAGGACAGCGGCAGCCCGAGCGAGAAACCGACCGTGGCGATCACACTGCCCTGGAGCAGCGGGGTGGCGGCCGCCCCGCCCCACAGGGCGAGCACACGGCCGGGCCGGGTGTGCAGCTCGCGGGCGTCGGTCAGCGCGGTGCGCAGGAAGCGGAGGACGGGGCGGCGCAGCGCCCGTACGGTCACGAGCGTCACGGCGGTCGCGGCCAGCACGAGCAGCGCGCCGCCCGCCGCGAGGAGCAGCGTGCGGTCGTCCGGGACGAGTGCGCCGAGCCGCAGTACGTCCGGGAACGCCACCAGGAACGCGAGCAGCACCACCGTCTTGGCGACCGGCTTGACCAGGGAGTACAGGGCGAGTGAGGCGGTGGCCCGGGGGAGCGGGATGCCACGGCGCTGGAGGAAGCGCAGGGTGACGGCGTGCGCGCCGATGCCCGCCGGCAGCACCTGGTTCGCGGCACCGGCGGCGAACTGCGAGGCCACCAGCAGCCCGGTCGGCAGCCGCTCCGGCAGGGCGCCTTGCCGGACACAGGCAGCGGCCACCCACGTCAGACACGTGCACGCGCACGCGACGAGCAGCCACCAGGGGTCGGCCGAGGCCAGCCGCGCGACCCCCTCGTACGCCGCACGCCGGTCGACCAGAGCCCACGTCCCGACCAGCACCAGCGGAAGCAGGGCCAGGGCCGGCCGGACGAGCCGTGCGGTGGTGGAGGAGCGGCGGGGTGCGGTGGGGAGCGGGGCAGGGGCGGGGAGGGTTTCGAGCCGGAGCTGGGACACGGCGTACGTCGTCCTTCCGCGTCGCGCCCGGGGACGGGGCGGACGATGCAGGGCGAGTCAGGGGGACCCCGGAAACGTGCCCGGCCGGGGTGACGCCCCGGTGTCCGGCGGCGAAAGCGAGAGGGGCGGGAGAAGACACGGCCGGTTCCGGGAGGCGGTGGGTCTACGCCGCGGCGGCCCCCGCCCCCGCCACCGGAAATCCCGGACTCCGCAGCACGCGCCTGTCCGCGTCCACCGCGAACACCTCGCAGTTCTGGCGGGCCGCCGCCCACTCGACGCCCTGGGCGCCCAGGGCGAAGGCCGCCGTTGCGACCGTGTCCGCCTCGGTCAGGGTCGGGGCCACGACGGTCATGCTGAGGAGGCCCGTCGCCGGGCGGCCCGTGCGGGCGTCGAGGATGTGCTCGCCGCGTTCGTAACGGGCGGAGGTCGCGACGGCCCGGTCCGTGAGGTCCAGGACCGTGCAGAGCCGGTCGGCGTGGTCGGGGTGGCGTACGCCGACGCGCCAGGGGCCGCCGGAGGCGATCACGTCGCCGCCCGCGTTGAGGCAGAAGCGCCGCGCGCCGGCCGCCGACAGGAGCTCCGCTCCCTTCTGCACCGACCAGCCCTTCACCACGGCGCAGGGGTCGAGGCCGCGGCCGGGCAGCCGGACGTCGAAGGCGCCGCCGGTCGCGATCCGGTACTCCTCGCACAGGTCCAGGACCTCCCGGAGCGCCGGGCTGGGGTCGTACACCTCCCCCCGGTCCAGCCGCGACACCTCGCTGTCCGGCCGGAACGGGCTGAACCGCGCGTCGGCCTCGCGCAGCCAGGCGAAGAGGCCGTCCACCGGTGCCTCGGGGAAGCCCTCGTCGTCGATCCGTACCGACACCGGGAACCCCATGACGTGCTCGACGCGCCGCATGCCGTCAGCCCCTCGCGTCGATGGCGGCCTGGAGCGACTCCTTGTAGCCGTCGCTGGTGATCGTGGCACCGGACACCGTGTCGATGTCGGCGCTCTGCGCCTGGAGCGTCTCCTCGATCAGCTTGGGCACGGCGGCCGTGGTCTGCGGATGGTTCGGCTGCTGGAGCATCCGCACCGAGGCGATCTTGTCGCCGTCGAACGTGACCTCGACCTGCACCGGCCCCTTCTCGGTGTCGAGGGTCGAGCCGGACACGACCGTGGTCGCGGTGCCGCCCGAAGAGGAGGCCGAGGGCGTCGACGCGGGCGCGGCGGCCTCGGTGGCGGACGACGACGTCGACCCGGAGTCGTGCGACGGCGTGTACCGCCAGAGCGGGATCAGGCCCGCGACGCTCAGGACGAGAACGGGTATGGCTCGCTTCACGAATCTCTCCTCGTCATCCGGCCAGGCTGAAGCGCTCGAAGTGGGTCTGCGTCCTGGGGACTCCCAGCTCGCGCAGGCTGCCGAGCACCGCGTTCATCATCGGCGGCGGGCCGCACAGGTACACGTCCCGGCCGGTGATGTCCGGGACCAGACGCGCCAGCTCCTGCGGCGCCAGCCGGTCGGGCACGGCCGGCCCGGTGACCAGGTGCAGCTCGGCGCCCTTGGCGAGGGCGAGTTCGCGCAGCTCGTCGTGGAGGACGGCGTCCTGGTCGGTGGCCACCCGGTAGATCACGACCGCGTGGCCGTGCAGTTCCTCCAGCAGGGCCCGGATCGGGGTGACACCGACGCCGCCGGCGATGAGCAGGGCGTCCGGGCGGGTGCGGTGCAGGGTGGTGAAGGCACCGTAGGGGCCCTCGGCGAAGACCCGCGTGCCGACCTTCAGGTGCCGCAGGGCCGCGCTGCCGTCGCCCGCCCGCTTGGCGGTCAGGCGCAGGGTACGGCCGTCCGGTGCGGCGGACAGCGAGAACGGGTTGGCCTGCCACCAGCGGTCCTTCGTCAGGAACCGCCACAGGAAGAACTGTCCGGCCCGGGCGGGCAGCCGGTCCAGATCGCGGCCCGTGATGTAGACCGAGACCACGTCGTCGTTCTCCGGGACCACGGCCGTCACACGCAGCTGGTGGCGGAGGTTGCGCCACAGCGGCAGGACCAGGCGGCCGAGGAACACCGAGGCGAGGGCCAGGCCCCACACGGCGTACCAGTACGTCTGCGCGACGGACGACGAGGTGAACGTCGTCCCGGCCGCGACCTGGTGCGTGAACGCCAGCACCACCGCGACGTAGGTGTACAGGTGGATGAAGTGCCAGGTCTCGTACGCCAGCCGGCGCCGGGCGTAGCGGGCCGAGACCGCGCCGACCACGATGATGATCGCCAGGGCGGTGATCGCGCGCAGCACGCCCTCGACGGTCTCCGCGAGGTCCACCAGCTGGTTCACCGGGTCCAGGGACGAGGACTGGGCGTAGCCGAAGACGATGAACACGGCGTGCGCCAGCAGCAGCCACAGCACCGAGAAGCCCGTCCAGCGGTGCCAGGACGTCAGCCGGTCCATGCCGATCCGCCGGTCGAACCACGGCAGCCGCGCCACCAGCAGCAGCTGGAACGCCATGAGCAGCGCCCCGTACAGCCCAGCCAACCGCCCCAGCACGATCAACGTGTTCGAGGCGAAACCGGCCTGGACGAAGAAGACGGTCACCACGACCGCGTTGGCGAGCAGCAGCGCGTACAGGCCGGTGCGGCCCACCACTCTGGGGCGCAGGCCCGCGCGGGTCGCCGCGGGGGGTTCTTGGAGGGTCGTCACGATCGGCAGCTCCTTGATCGGATCCTGGGATACGAGCTTGTCGCGGGGGAGCTGTCGGAATACTGTCGCCCGACTTTCAAGTGGTTATCGATCCGGCGGCGAAGCCCCGGGCGGCTATGGCGGCACGGGAGGCGTGAAGCACTATGAGCGGGTGGAAAAAGTACGACTCCTCGTCGTCGACGACGACCCGCCCATCGCCGACCTCGTCGCGACCGTCGCCCGCTACGAGGGCTGGGAGGCGGTCACGGCGTACTCCGGCGAGGACGCGCTCAAGCGGGCCGCCGAGTTCCACCCGGACATCGTGGTGCTCGACCTGATGCTGCCCGGCGTCGACGGCTTCGGCGTCCTGGACCGGCTGCGCGCCTCCGGCACGATGGTGCCGGTGGTGTTCCTCACCGCCCGCGACGGCGTCGCCGACCGGGTCGCGGGCCTGACCCGGGGCGGCGACGACTACCTGGTCAAGCCGTTCGCCGTGGAGGAGCTGATGGCCCGGCTGCGCACCGTGCTGCGGCGCAGCGCGGGCCCCGCCTTCCAGCGGTCCGTGCTCCAGGTCGGCGACCTGACCATGGACGAGGACACCCGCGAGGTGCGGCGCGGCGACAGGCTGCTGTCCCTCACCCCGACCGAGTACGAGGTGCTGCGCTACCTGATGCGCAAGTCGCCCACCGTGCTCACCAAGGCGCAGATCCTCGACCACGTGTGGGAGTACGGCTTCGGCGGCCGCTCCAACGTCGTCGAGCTGGTCATCAGCCGGCTGCGCCGCAAGCTCGACGAGACGGACGACGGCGGCACGCCACTGATCCACACCGTGCGCGGATTCGGATACGTACTGCGACAGGCCTCCGAGTGATCGCCCGGCTGCGGCGGGCCTACCGCGGGATGCGCCTGGGCACCCGGTTGGCCCTGGGCCTCGGCGCCCTGTCGCTGGTCGTGTTCGCCGTCGTCGGCACGGCCCTCACCACGTACATGCGCGACTACCTGTCGGCCCAGCTCGACACCCAGCTGGCACAGGCCCAGATCGCCCAGTCCAAGAGCATCGCCGACTACGGCACGCTCTCGGGCAAGAAGTACTACAGCTGGTTCTACGCCGTGTACGACGTCTCGGACGGCAGGCCCGAGCTGCGCAGGTCCGAGGACCCCGCCGACCTGCCCGAGGACGTCGACGACTTCACCGCGCTCGCCTCGGCGCAGAGCGCCGCGCACACGGAGCTGCTGCGCACCGAGCACCTCAGCGGCGCGGGCACCTACCGGCTGCGCGCCTGCCAGGTCGAGCCCGGGGTGATCCTGGTGAGCGCCGCGCCCATGGAGGACATCGAGGACACGGTCGGGCAGCTGATCACCATCCAGGTCGTCACCTTCGCTCTCGCGCTGCTCGCGCTGGTGGTCTTCGGCCGCCGCATGCTGCGCCGCGGGCTGAAGCCGCTCAGCGACATGGCGTCCACCGCGCACGGCATCGCCTCGCACGACCTGACCGAGTCGGCGGCCCGGCTGTCGCTGCGCGCCGACGGCCGGGACGGCGGCCCGGAGGTGGACGAGTTGCGGACCGCCTTCAACACGATGCTGGAGCACATCGACGACTCCCTGGCCGTGCGCGCTCAGGCCGAGCAGCGGCTGCGCCGGTTCGTCGCGGACGCCTCGCACGAGCTGCGCACCCCGCTGATGTCGGTACGCGGCTACGCCGACCTCTTCCAGTACGCCGCCGCCAACGCCCCCGAGGAACGCGACCGGCACCTGGCCCGGCTGCGTGCCGAGGCCGCCCGGATGGGCATCCTCCTGGACGACCTGCTGCTGCTCGCCCGGCTGGACGCGGCGGAGGTGGAGGCGCCGCTGCGGCTGGAGGACGCCGACCTGGTGGAGCTGGTCCAGCACGCCGCCGACGCCTTCCGGGCCAGCCGGCCGGACCACCCGCTGACGGTGACCACCGGCACGGAGGCGGTCAAGGTGCGACTGGACCCGCAGCGCGTCCGGCAGGTCCTGGACAACCTCCTCGCCAACGCCGCCGTGCACACCCCGCCCGGAACCCCGGTGTCCGTGGAGGTCGTTGTCGCCTCCGGCGCCGCTCTGGTCCGGATCACCGACGCGGGTCCCGGCATCCCGCCCGAGGACCAGGAGCGCGTCTTCGACCGCTTCTACCGCGTCGACGAGGGCCGCAGCCGCGACCGCGGCGGCAGCGGCCTCGGCCTCGCGGTGGCCCAGTCCCTGGTCCGGGCCCACGGCGGCCGCATCGAGCTCAACAGCGAACCGGGGGCGACGGTGTTCACCGTGCGCCTGCCGCTGGACGAGGCGGGGCTCCCGGGCGTCCCGGGGCCGGAAAGGACCGCCGTCTAGACTCGACCGGCGACAGCCGTACGACCATGCCCATACGCTCCGCCAACCCGAAGGGCCCCGGCGTCTTGATACGGATCGATTCAGTCACCAAGCGGTACCCGGACGGCACGGTGGCGGTCGACCGGCTCTCACTGGAGATACCCGACCGCTCGATCACCGTCCTCGTCGGACCGTCGGGCTGCGGCAAGACGACCACCCTCCGGATGATCAACAGAATGGTCGAACCGAGCGAGGGGACGATCCTCCTCGACGGCGAGGACATCCAGCGACAGCCCGTCACCACCCTGCGCCGGTCCATGGGTTACGTCATCCAGAACGCCGGCCTCTTCCAGCACCGCACCATCGTCGACAACATCGCGACCGTGCCCCGCATGCTCGGCTGGGGCAAGCAGAAGGCCCGGGCGCGGGCCGCGGAGCTGATGGAGCGGGTGGGGCTCGACGCCGCGCTCGCCAAGCGGTACCCGTACCAGCTGTCCGGCGGCCAGCAGCAGCGCGTCGGCGTGGCCCGGGCCCTCGCCGCCGACCCGCCGGTGCTGCTCATGGACGAGCCGTTCTCGGCGGTCGACCCGGTGGTGCGCAAAGGACTTCAGGACGAACTGCTGCGCATCCAGGACGAGTTGGGCAAGACCATCGTCTTCGTCACCCACGACATCGACGAGGCGATCAAGCTCGGCACGATGGTCGCCGTGATGCGCACCGGCGGCCACCTCGCCCAGTACGCGCCCCCGGCCGAGCTGCTGTCCAGCCCCGCCGACGCCTTCGTCGAGGACTTCCTCGGCGGCGACCGCGGCATCCGGCGCCTGTCGTTCTTCCCGTCCGCCGGGCTGGAGTTGACGAGCGAGCCGGTGATCCCGCTCGACGCCACCGTCGAGCAGATCGCCGCTCCCGACGCCCCCTACCTCCTGGTGACCGACGCGGACGGCCGGCCGCTCGGCTGGAGCGAGCCGCGCGACCTGGTCGCGGGCGACATCCGGCCGGACCGGTTGCTGTCCCACGGGCGGTCGTTCGTGCCCGGCGCCGACTCGCTGCGGGCCGCCCTCGACTGCGCGGTGCTGTCGCCGACCGGCTGGGCCGTCGCCGTGGACAGCGGCGGGCGGGTGACCGGCGTCGTCTCGCAGCAAACCATCGGCGAGGCGATCCGCAGCGCCCACGCGGCAGGGCGCGACGACGAGAAGGTCGCCGGATGAGCGACTTCCTCCACGACTTCTTCGACATCCCGAGCGACCTCCAGCACAGCTGGATCGGACTGGTCGGACTGCACCTGAGGGAGGCCCTGCTGCCGGTCGCGGCCGGACTGCTCCTCGCACTGCCGATCGCCCAGCTCTGCGTCCGCTTCCGCTGGCTCTACCCGCCCGTCCTCGGCGTCACGACCGTGCTGTACGCCATCCCGTCGCTGGCGTTCTTCGTCGTCCTCATCGACTACACCGGGCAGACCGAGCTCACCGTGATGATCCCGCTGGCCGTGTACAGCCTGGTGGTGCTCGTCCCGGCGATCGTCGACGGGGTGCGCTCGGTGCCCCCGGAGACCCTGTCCGCGGCCACCGCCATGGGATTTGGGCCCGTACGGCGGTACTTCCAGGTGCAGTTGCCGATCGCGGTCCCGGCGATCATCGCCGGCCTGCGGGTGGCGACCGTGTCGAGCATCTCCCTCGTCAGCGTCGGCATGCTGATCGGCAACCAGGGCGCGCTCGGCAACCTGCTCCACGACGCGCAGATCTACAACCGGCCCGAACTGACCTGGAACTCCGTGATCACCACGGCCCTCCTGGCGATCCTCGTCGACGCCCTGCTCGTCCTCGTGCGCGTGCTGCTGACGCCCTGGATGCCCAGCGGCACGGCCGGCCGCAAGCAGGCGCCCGCCCTCAAGGACGCAGCCCGGTGAACGTACTGAACTTCGTCAACGCCTTCTTCAGCGACAGCGCCCACTGGCACGGCTACGACGGCATCCCGGCGCGCGTCGGGGAACACGTCCAGTACACCCTGGAGGCGCTCGCCCTCGCCGCCGCGATCGGACTGCCGATCGGCCTGGTCACCGGTCACTACGGGCGCGGCGGGAACGCCCTGTCCCTGGTCGCCACCGCCGGGCGGGCCCTGCCCAGTTTCGGCCTGCTGGTGCTGATGACGACCCTGCTGGGGTTCGGGATGCTGCCCGTGATGATCCCGCTGGTCGTCCTCGCCGTCCCGCCGATCCTCGTCACCACCTACGAGGCGATGCGGTCGGTCGACCCGTCGCCGGTGGACGCCGCCCGCGGCATGGGCATGCACGAGTCCCGGATCCTCTTCCAAGTGGAACTGCCGGTCGCCCTGCCGCTGATCCTGAGCGGCCTGCGCTCGGCGGCCATCCAGATCGTGTCGACGGCGACCATCGCCGCGTACGTCAGCCTGGGCGGCCTCGGCCGGTACATCGTCGACGGCCTATACCAGCACAACTACGAGAAGGTGGTGGGCGGCGCGACGCTGGTCGCCGTCCTGGCGCTGGTCACGCTCGCGCTGTTCTGGGCGGTCGCGCGGGTCGCGGTGTCGCCCGGGGTGCGCAGAAGATGAGAGGCAGAGCGCCTCAATCCGCCGTGGATCGACGCCGATTGTGACCAGGCTGCTCTTGACTGACCGAAGAGCGGCTGGCTTGGATCAATGGGTGATTATTACGGCGAAGAGCAGCACCCGGTCCATCACGAGGCACCCCGGCGCGGCCGCAGTCGCGCTCGCCGCGGCAGTGGCGCTCCTCGCGGGCTGTTCCTCCGGCGGCACCTCCGACGACCCGCTCAAGGGCGGCGGAGCGGAGAGCGGCACCGTCGTGGTCGGCTCCAACAACTTCGCCGAGAGCACCCTGCTCGCCGACATCTACGGCGAGGCCCTCAAGGCCAAGGGCATCAAGGTCACCTACAAGCCCAACATCGGCAGCCGTGAGACCACGTACGACCTGATGAAGAACGGCGCCATCACCCTGCTGCCGGAGTACAACGGCTCCCTGCTGGCGTACCTCGACGCCAAGGCCAAGCCGAAGACGGTCGAGGAGACCACGACCGCGATCAACGGCAAACTCGACTCCAAGCTGGAACTGCTGAAGCCGTCGGCCGCGCAGAACAAGGACTCCGTGACCCTCAACGCGGAGACCGCGAAGAAGTACGAGCTCACCTCGGACTCCTCCATCGGCGACCTCAAGGGCATCGCCAAGGACCTGGTGTTCGGCGGCTCGCCGGAGTTCCAGACCCGGCACCAGGGGCTGGTGGGCCTGAAGTCGGTCTACGGGCTGGAGTTCAAGTCCTTCAAGTCCCTCGACGCGGGCGGGCCGCTGACCCAGACGGCGCTGAAGAAGAACACCGTGCAGGCCGCGGACCTCTTCACCACCGACCCGACCATCGCCCGGGAGAAGTTCGTCGTCCTGAAGGACCCGGAGAACCTCTTCGGCTTCCAGAACGTGCAGCCGCTGGTCCGCAAGGGCGAGCTGTCCAAGGAGGGTGTCGAGGCGCTCGACGCGGTCTCCGCCAAGCTCGACACGAAGACCCTGCTCGACCTGGACGCACAGGTGCAGCTCCAGAAGAAGGACCCGCTGGACGTGGCCAAGGCGTGGCTGAAGTCGGCGGGTCTGGACTGACCCGCCCCGGCTGCCTGTCAGAGCTGCCTGTCATGAGGCTGCCTGTCACGATGCGATAACAGGCTCGACCGGACCGGAAATTGATCGAACGCGGGCCGGGGGCGGGGCGTCACAGGAGCGAAACCATCACCGGTCACCGTGATCCCCTGGGAGAGCCATGCGTTCCGACTTCAAGCGCACCGCCCGGATCCTCACCGTTCTCGCCCTGTGCGCCGTCGGAGCCGGCGCCGCGGCGGGGTGCGGCAGCGCGGAGGCGGGCAGCGACAGCGGCAAGACCCGTGGCACCGAGTCGGCCCCGCGGTCGGAGGCCCGCGACCGCCGGGTCGCCGACGCCTGGGACGGCTCCGAGGCGGCCCGGCAGTGGCACGAGGGCTACCACCCCATGGGAGCGGTCGTCCAGCTGCCCGGGACCGGCCTCCTCCGCGACGCCGCCGACCGGCGCGCCTACGAGATCGGCAACTTCGAGCTGCGGGGGAAGCTGCCCTCCCCGCAGGGCGGGAGCGGACGGGTGACCTGGCCGAGCGGGGACTCGCTCACGACACCGCTCATGGACGCCGAGAAGGCCTACAAGACGCTGGACAGTGCCGACAGCCCCGGGCCGCGCCTGACCGTCACCGGGGCGAGGCTGGGCGAGATGACGGTGGTCACCAGCCGTGGCCCGGCGACCGTCCCCGCCTGGCTGTTCACCCTGGAGGGCTACGACAGTCCCCTCAAGCGTGCCGCGGTGAGCCCTTCCCCGCTCCCCAGGCCGCCGATCCGGCCGCTCGGGCAGGACGTCCCCGCTGACGTGCTGGCGCCGCTCGGCGGCCTCACGGAGGTCGCGGGGAACGGCCGGTCCGTCACCGTGGTGGCCCAACACGGAGCCTGCGACGACGGCCCCGCCGTGGAGGCGCTGGAGACGAGCGGCAGCGTGGTGCTGTCCGCCGCCGTGACGGGCGTCAAGGACGGTCCCTGCACGGGCGAACTGCGCGGTGAGAGGGTGACGGTGAAGCTGGACCGGCCGGTCGGCGACCGCATCGTCCTGGACGCGTTCACGGGCCGTCCGGTGCCGTACACCGAGTGGCCCGGGAATACACACGGCCGAGGCTGAGACACCCCTGGTGCAGGCTTGCGCCGCCTGGTTCAGGCCTGCACCGCCGTAGCGATCAGCTGGTCGATCAGGGCGATCAGCACGTCCCGGCTCGACTCCCTCTCCCGCGCGTCGCACAGCAGCACCTGCACGTGCTCCGGTACCGCGAGTGCGTCCCTGATGTCCTCGGGCGGATACGGGTGTTCGCCGTGGAAGCCGTTGACCCCGACGACGAAGGGGATGCCCCGGCGTTCGAAGAAGTCGATCGCGGCGAAGCTGGACTCGGGTCTGCGGACGTCGACCAGGACCACGGCACCGAGCGCGCCGAGGGCCAGGTCGTTCCACATGAACCAGAACCGCTGCTGCCCCGGCGTACCGAACAGGTACAGCACCAGGTCCCGGCTGATGGTGATCCGGCCGAAGTCCAGGGCCACGGTGGTGGCCCGCTTCTCCTCGATACCGTCCAGGTCGTCGATGCCCAGACCGGCCATGGTCAGGGGTTCCTCGGTGCGCAGGGGGACGATCTCGCTGACCGACCCGACCATGGTGGTCTTGCCCACGCCGAAGCCCCCGGCGATGAGGATCTTGACCGTGTCGGGTGCCGAGGACGCGTCGGTGGCGACGTCAGAGCCGGCCAAGGCCGTCCCTCACTTTCTTCAGCAGGTCCAGGTCCGGAGTGGTACGGGAAACGAGGCGCGGCGGACGGACGGTGATCCGGCCCGCCTCCAGCAGGTCGCAGAGCAGGATGGCGACCACGCTCACCGGCAGGTCGAGCCGGGCGGCCAGCTCCGCCACGGCCACCGGCTCGGCGCACAACCGGAGGATCCGGGTGTGCTCGGGCTGGCACCGGGCCGCCGCGGCGGGCTGCGGATCGACCGCGGTCACCGTCGCGATGAGCGTGAAGTCGGCGCGGCTGGGCCGGGTCCGGCCACCGGTCAGCGCGAACGGCCGTACGAGCCGCCCCGCCGAGTCGCCTCCGCCCACCTCACACGCCGGGGTCGACGACGGGCCCGGCCATGCCCCGCGGTGCCGCGCTGAGGTGCTCGCCGATCTTCTTCACCAGCATGTTCATCTGGTACGCCACCACACCGACGTCAGCGCCCGGCCCGGTGAGCACGACCAGGTGGGCGCCGGGACCGGCGGAGGTGAGGATCAGGTAGCTGTTGGCCATCTCGATGAGCGCCTGGCGCACCGGACCGCCCCGGAAGTCCATGCTGACGCCCTTGCTGAGGCTCATCAGCCCGGACGCGGTCGCCGCGAGCCGCTCGGCGTCGTCGCGCAGGAATCCGGTGGACTTGCTGACCACCAGGCCGTCCTCGGACAGCACCACGGCCTGGTTCACATCGGCGACCCGCTCCACGAGTCCGGTCAGCAGCTGGTCGAGCTGGGTGTGCGTGGCGGGGATGGGGCGTGTCATTGCGGTGTCCTTCGTCAGCGGTCGGCGGGCGGAGTCGAGGGGGCAGGGGCGGCGGTCCGCCGGGGTGGTGCGGCCGCCTCCTCGTCGTACGGCGGTTCGGCGTCGTCGTCACGGGCCCGGAGCGTGCCGCGCTGGAAGCCGGCCAGGGAGGAGGCGGCCGCTTCCGCGGTGAAGTCGTCGGGGGAGCCCTCGCCGCCGACGGGCGCGGGCTCCTCGCGCAGTTCCTCCACCAGGCTGGTCTGCGGCACCCGGCGGGGGAGCGGGGCGAGACCGTCCCGGCGGGGGGCGACCGCGCGGGCGGCCGGGGCGGCCCCGGCCGACGCGAGGGGCCGCGGCTCGCGCGCGGACCCGGCGGTGGCCGCGGCGCCCTCCGGCTCCTCGGCGTCCGTGGGCTCGTCGGCGTTCTCGGCGTCCACCGGGCTGCGCCCGTCGACCGAACCGGGTACGTCCACAGCACTCCGCCCGTCGTCCACCGGGCTCTGCCCGTTCTTCGCACCGCCACCGGTATGCGGGGCGCCGCCCGCCCCTTTCGGGCCGACGGGGGCGGCGAGGCCGTTCACGCCGGCCATGTCCTTGGCGTCCCGCGCGCCCGGCGCACCGGCCTCCGGGATCTCCCGCACCACGATGTCGTGCGGTATCAGCACGATCGCCGTGGTCCCGCCGTACGGCGACGAGCGCAGGGTGACGGCGATGCCGTGCCGGTGGGCCAGCTGGGCGATCACGAACATGCCGAGCCGCAGGTCGTCGGCGAGCGCCACCACGTCGAACTGCGGGGGCACCGCCAGCTGTTCGTTGAAGGAAGCGTAGTCCTCCTCCGACATGCCGAGGCCGCGGTCCTCGACCTCGACGGCCAGACCCTTGGCGACCATCCCGGCCCGCACCGTGACGGCGCTCGGGGCGGGGGAGTACGCGGTCGCGTTGTCGATGAGCTCGGCCAGCAGATGGATGACGTCGGCCACCGCGGGCGGCGCGAGGTACACCTCCTCCTCGGTGTGCACCTCCACCCGCTGGTACTCCGCGACCTCGCCGACCGCACTGCGCAGGATGTCGATCAGCGCGACCGGCTCGCTCCAGCTGCGGCCGGGCCGTTCGCCGCTGACGATGACGAGGTTCTCCTCGTAACGGCGCAACTGGCTGGCCGTGGAGTCCAGTTCGTACAGGCTCTTGAGGATGTCCGGGTCGGAGTGCTCGCGTTCCAGCGTGTCGAGCCTGCTGAGCTGGAGGTTGACCAGGTTCTGGCTCTGCCGGGCGATGCCCAGGATGATCTTCTGGAAGCCGCGCCGGGTGTCGGCGAGTTCGACCGCGGTGTGCACGGCCGTGCGCTGGGCGGTGTTGAACGCCTGGGCCACCTGGCCGAGTTCGTCGTGTCCGTAGTCCAGCGGTGTCGTCGCCGACTCCGGGTCGACCGTCTCGCCCCGCTCCAGACGCGCCACCACGTCGGGCAGCCGCTCCTGCGCGAGGCTGACGGCGGCCCGGCGCAGGCCGCGCAGCCGCCGGGACAGCGAGCGGGTGATCCGCCAGGACATGCCGACGCACACCAGCAGCGCGAGCAGTCCGCCGGCGCTCAGGATCCCCGCCTTGAGCAGCAGTCCGTCCGCCTTGTCGGCGCTGCGTTCGAGCAGCCCCGTCGTCTGCCGCTGGATCAGGCTCGCGTACTGCTCGGACAGCTTGTCCATGGCGGCGTTCCACCGCTTCTGGGCGTCCGGCAGGGCGATCCGGTCCGCGGTGGCGCCGGCGTTCCGGGCCGCCAGCACCTGGTCCTCGACGGCCTGGAGCGTCTGCCACTCCGGGCTCGCCAGGATCCGCTCGGTCTGTGCCTTGGCGCCGCCGGTCAGCTGGGGCACGACCTGGTCCTGGACCAGCCAGCGCCGGGTGTTCACCAACTCCGCGAACTGCACCCAGGCCTTGTCGTCGAGGTGCCCGGACGGCCAGGCCAGGGTCAGCTGCGCGTCCTCGCGGGAGACCAGCTCCGCGGCGTGCTCCAGCCCGACCAGTGGACCGGCCTGCGAGGTGAGGTCGCCGTCGTCGACCTGGGAGAGCTCCTGGAAGGCGTGGATCTGGTCGTCGATGATCGAGGAGTACTGGTCCAGCGCCTGCTGCGCGGTGATGTCGGTCGGGTTGTCCACCTGGTCCCGGTAGTACTCCAGGCTGCCCACCGAGCCCAGCACCGAGTACAGCCGGTCCGAGACGCGGGAGGGCGCCTTCTCGATCGCGTCCGCCTGCCCGACCAGCTTCGCGACCGCCGCGTCGGTCTCCTCGCGCTGCGCGTCGAGGGCGGCCCGGGAGCCGTGCGGCGAGGCAAGCCAGGCCGCCGACAGGCTGCGTTCCCGCTGGAGGGCGAGCGTCGTGTCGGTGCCCATGGCGCCCGTCGACCGGCTCAGCTCCGTCTGGTCACGCAGCCGCAGCCCCTCCGAGAACATCTGGATGGTCGTCACGCCCCACATGGCGGCGAGGGTGACGCTGGGCACCAGGGCCAGAAGCACCAGGGAGAGGCGTATGGATCCGAGACGGCGCCGGGCACCTGTCCGTCGAGACATCGTCTTCCTAGGGCGATCAGCGGGGAGCGAGGAACGGGTAGGCGGATCGGTCGGGGCGGGGGGTGGAGGACGGGCGCGGGGGTGTGTGGGTGCCGGTTACGGCACATGGGATGCGCAGGATGTTATCCGTACAAGTGACCGCACGGGCCGGGCCTGACCGAATCTTTGGCGACACCGTCACAGGAAGTGCCCGGTCATCGGGTCCCGGCGGCGGCGAACCGTGCCACCGCGGACACGTTGGACCTGGTCACGAACGCGGGACCGGTGAGCACCGGAGCCGTCCCGCCGCCGCTGACGTTGCCGTTGGTCCGGTACAGCCACAGGGCGTCCACCGCGAGGTAGCCCTGGAGGTAGGGCTGTTGGTCCACGGCGAACTGCACGTCGCCGCCCTGGACCGCCTGGACCAGGTCCTTGTCGAGGTCGAACGTGGCGACCTTGGCCCTGCTGCCGGCCTGCTCGACGGCCTTGACCGCGCTGAGCCCGTACTGGGCGCCCAGGGTGACGACCTCGTCGATGCTGGAGTCCTGCCGCAGCCGGGACGCGATCGTGGCGGTCACCGCGTTCATGTCGCTGCCGTCCACGTACAGGTTGTCGGTGTCGCCGTCGAACGTCTTCCGCACGCCGGCGCAGCGGGCCTCCAGCGCGACGTTGCCCCGCTCGTGCACGACGCACAGGGCGTGCTTGGCCCTGAACTCGTCCAGCTTGTCGCCGACGGCCTGGCCGGCGACGGACTCGTTCTGGCCGAAGTACTCCAGGAGGCCCGCCGGGCGCCAGGCGTCGATACCGGAGTTGAGCCCGACGACGGGTATGCCGGCCGCCTTGGCCCGGGCGATCGGGCCCCGCATCGCCGCCGGCTTGGCCAGCGTCACGGCGATGCCGTCGACCTTGTCGCGGACCGCGTCCCGCACCAGCGCGGCCTGCGCGGCCGCGTCGGAGTCGCTGGCGTACGTCAGGTCGATACCGTCCTTGACGGCCGCCGCCTCGGCGCCTCTGCGCACCAGGTCCCAGAAGGCGTCGCCCTTGCCGCCGTGCGTGACGAGGGCGACCTTCATCCCGCCGCCCGGCCCGCCCACCGGGTCCGCGTCCGACCCGTCGTCACTCGCGCCGAGGACGGAGCAGCCGGCCACCAGCAGACACACGGCGGACACCAGGGCCGCGACACGGGTGAGTCTCGCGGAGGCGTGCGGCGGGGGAGGAGCGTTCATGAGGGGCGGACCTCGCTGTGCGGCCGAGCAAGAGCAGGGGGAGAGCACAGACGGACCGCAGCTGATCACGGACCGGATGACTCTCGCTGGCCCGGAGCCAACCGTGTGTGAGCACCGGCCGTCAAGTGAGCGGCAACGTCCCGTGAGTTGATGCTGCCGCATCGTGATGATCTGTCCGACGGGCCGAACGTCCGAGGTCATCCCTGGTTTCCGTACCGTCCGTGCGGTTCGGACGCCCCCGGTCCTGCGCGCAAAGGCCTTCCGAGGTGGCTGCCGGGCCCCGCCTAGACTGGTGCGGCTCGCAGGACGACGGAGGCGACGGAAGGGACGGCGACGGTGGCGGCAGCCGGCAGTGGCTTCGAGGACCCGCCCGCCGACGTGCTCGCCCAGGCGGCCGCTGCCTTCGGGCTGCTGGCCTCGCCCGCCCGGCTGCACATCGTGTGGGCGCTGGCCCAGGGCGAGAGCGACGTGACCGGCCTCGCCGAGCGGGTCGGCGGCGCGCTGCCCGCGGTCAGCCAGCACCTCACCAAGCTGAAGCTGGCCGGACTGGTCCGCTCCCGCCGTGAGGGCCGCCGTCAGGTGTACTACGTCGACGACCCCGATATCGTCGACGTCGTACGGCTCATGGTGGGCCGGCTCACCGACCGCGCCGCGCCGCCGCGCCGCCGCCTCCATGGCCTCTGAGACCGCCGGGGGCACCACCCTGGAGGTGCTGCGGCGGCTGGAGTCGGGGCCCCGGGGACTGACCGAGAACGAGGCCGCGGCCAGGCTGGTCACCCGTGGCGAGAACACCCTGCCGCAGCGGCGTACGCCGTCCTGGCCCCGCCGGTGCGGGCACGCCCTGCGCGACCCCTTCACCGCCGTCCTGCTCTGCCTCGGCCTGGTCTCCGCCGCCGTCGCCTCCTGGGGCACCGCCGTGGTGATCCTCGCCCTGGTCGCGGTCAGCTGCGTGCTGCGCGTGAGCGGGGAGCGCCGGGCCGACCGCTCCATGGCCGCCCTGCGCGAACTGGTCGCCGGCACGGCCACGGTGCTGCGGCGCGACACCGCCGAGGAGTTGCCGCGTCCCCGCGAGGTGCCCGTCACCGACCTGGTCCCCGGCGACGTCCTCCGCCTCGGCCCCGGGGACCTCGTCCCGGCAGACGTACGACTGCTGCGCGCACGCGGGCTCACGGTGCACCAGGCGGCCCTCACCGGGGAGTCGGCGCCGGTGGAAAAGAGGGCGGTGGAGGGGCCGGCCGGATCCGGTGAACCCGGCGACTCCCCGCTGTGTTTCCAGGGCAGTACCGTCGCCACGGGCACCGCCACCGCCGTCGTGATCGCGACCGGGGACGGCACCCGGTTCGCCGCCGCTCACCGGCAGCCGCCCGCACGCCGGGAGGGCGGGGCCTTCGACCGGTCCGTGCACGGCATCTCCCGGGTGCTGATCCGGTTCATGCTGCTGACGCCGCCGCTCGTGTTGATGGCGAACGCCGCGCTGCGCGGACGCGGTCCGCAGACGCTGCCCTTCGCCGTCGCGGTCGCCGTCGGTCTGACGCCCGAGATGCTGCCGGTGATCGTCACCACCTGCCTGGCCCGGGGCGCCGCCCTGCTCGCCCGTACCCACGGCGTGATCGTCAAGCGGCTGCCCGCGCTGCACGACCTGGGCGCGGTCGACGTGCTGTGCGTCGACAAGACCGGCACCCTCACCCAGGACCGGCCGGTCGTCGAACGGGCCCTCGATCCTGACGGCCGGGACGACCCGGAGGTGCTGCGCTGGGCCGCCGTCGGCGCCTGGTGGACCCTCCAGCTCGCCGAACCGCCCACGCCCGACGCCCTGGACGAGGCCCTGCTCGAGGCGGCCGGGCCGGTGGGCGAGGAGTACGACGGGGTGGACGCCGTGCCGTTCGACCCGGTAGGGCGTTTCTCGGTGGCGGTGGTACGCGGCTCCCTCGGGCGCCACACCGTCGTCGTCACCGGCGCCGCCGAGGCCGTGGTGGAGCGCTGTAGGACGGAGCCCGGCGAACGCGACCGGCTGCTGGCGCTCGCAGCCCGGGAGGCGGACGCCGGGCTGCGGGTCCTCGCCGTCGCGACGGCGGACCGCCAGGCCGGTGCGCGCGGCCCCGACCCACGGGGCCTGACCTTCCGGGGCCTGGTGACCTTCCGGGACGCCCTCGCCCCGACCGCCGCCGAGGCCCTGCGCGGGCTGGCCGACCGGGGTGTCATCGTGAAGGTCCTCACCGGCGACCATCCGGCCACCGCGGCCCGGGCCTGCCGGGAACTCGGCCTGGATCCGGGGGAGGTACGGACCGCCGCGCAAACGGTAGACACCGAGGCAGTCGGCACGGCGACCGTCGTCGCCCGCTGCACCCCAAAGGACAAGGCCCGTGTCGTCGCCGCCCTGCGCGCCGCCGGGCACACCGTCGGGTTCCTCGGCGACGGGGTGAACGACGTGGCCGCGCTGCGTGCCGCCGACGTCGGCCTCGCGCCCCGCTCCGCCGTCGGCGTGGCACGGGAGAGCGCCGACGTCGTCCTCGCCGAGAAGGACCTCACGGCGATCGGCCACGCGATCACCGCCGGCCGGCACGCGAGCGGCAACATCGCCTCGTACCTGCGCGTCACGCTCTCCTCCAACCTGGGCAACGTCGTCGCGATGCTCACCGCGGGCCTCCTCCTGCCCTTCCTGCCGATGCTCCCCGCCCAGGTGCTCGCCCAGAACCTGTGCTTCGACGCGGCCCAGCTCGCCTTCGCCCACGACCGTCCCGGCGCGGCGGCGCTGCGGGGTCCGGCCGTGCTGCGGCCTCGCTCCTTCCTCCGGTTCGTCACCGGCTTCGGTCTGCTCAACGCGGTCGCCGACCTCGCCACTTTCGCCGTGCTCGCCTTCGCGCTCGACGGCCCCGACGCCGTCGACGACGAAGCCGTGTTCCACTCCGCCTGGTTCACCGAGAACCTGCTCACCCAGGCCTTGGTGATGCTGCTCCTGCGCACCGGCCGGCGCGTCGAGGGCAGCCGTAAGCCCGGCCCGGTCACTCTCGCGGCGGCCGGCCTCGCCGCCGTCGGCCTGCTGCTGCCGCCGAGCCCCCTCGGTACGGCCCTCGGCATGACGGCCCTGCCCGCCGCGTACTACCTGCTGCCGGCGCTCGTCCTCGGCCTGTACGCCCTGGCCCTGACGGCGGCCCGGGCCCGGCACGTGCGGCGTCAGCCGTAGGTGAGGTCCGAGCAGGGGTTCTCGTCGGCGGACCGGGCCCCGTCGGCCACCTCGGACGGTACGGCGGCCGGAGTCGGGGACGCGGAGGCGGAGGCGGCCGCCGCCGGGCTGTCCGCGTACGACTGTCCCAGCACGACACTGATCCCGCCGCGGGTCACGGGCTGGAGCCCGGCTCCGGTGAAGGCGGCCGCGACGGTCCGGGCCCGGTCCTGAAGGCCGGGGCCGTACTCGACCAGTGTCGTGGTGTGGTCCTGGGCGGACGCTGTCGCCGTGCCCGTGACGGTGAAGCCGTCCGCGGTGAGAGCGGCGGCTGCGCGGGCGGCCAGGCCGGGGACGGAGGTGCCGTTGTAGACGGCGACGTCGATGCCCTCACCGGAGACCGGCGTGGGGGAGACGGGAGCCTCAGAACCCGACGCCCCGGATTTCTTCCCGCCGGCGTCCTTGCCGTCGATCGTGCGGTCGGCCCTGAGCGCGGCCCACAGCGCGCCGGCGTCCGGCTGCACGATCGCGACCCGTGAACCCTCGTAGCGCCAGGGCAGGGTCACGAACTTCGTGTCGTGCAGGTCGATGTCCTTCAGGGATATCGCGAAGGAGATCAGCCTGTCGGCGGAGCCGAGCCCGGGGTCGACGGTCAGCGACTTCGTGGCGGCCTCGGCCAGCGGCAGCAGCCGCGTCGGGGTGAGGCCCTTGCTCTTCACCTCTTTCAGGAGGCTCGCCACGAACGCCTGCTGGCGCTTGATCCGGCCGATGTCGGAACCGTCGCCGATGCCGTGCCGGATGCGGACGTAGTCCAGGGCCTTCCGGCCCGAGACGGTCTGCTCGCCCTTGTGGAAGAGCAGCTTGCCCGGGGTGGTGAGGTGCGGGTTGAGGTCGTTCTCGTACACGTCCTGCGGCAGGCACACCCGCACCCCGCCCACCACGTCCGTCAGCCGCGCGAAGCCCTTGAAGTCGACGACGACGGTGTGGTCGACGCGCAGTCCGGTGAGCTGTTCGACGGTGTTCTGGGTGCAGGCGGGGTTGCCCTTGGCGGTCTGGCCGACCGAGTACGCCGCGTTGAACATCGTGTCCGGCTGGGCCTGCGTCCAACTGCCGTCGGGCAGCCTGCACGGCGGGATGGTGACCAGGGTGTCGCGGGGGATGGAGACGGCGATGGCGTGCCGGTGGTCGGCGTAGACGTGCAGCAGGAACGCCGTGTCGGAGCGGCCCACGTCGTCCTTGTCGCCGCCACCCAGGGCCTCGTTGCCGCCGGTGCGGGTGTCGGAGCCGATGACCAGGACGTTCTCGCCCTTCGACGAGCCGGCTCCGGGACGGTCGTCCGAGAGGCCGCCGGGGTCGAAGGTGCTGATGTCGCCGTCCAGCTTCAGGTACAGCCAGCCGGCGCCGGCCCCGGCGAGCACGAGCAGGGCCAGGCAGACGGCGAGACCGACCCGTATGCCCCGGCCACGCCGGCGACCCCGCCGCCGCCTGCGATCCCGCTGGGCGGCCCTGTGCCGCGGCGGCTCCGTCCTCCGGTTGCTGGTGACCGTCATCGGCGTCTGCTTGCCTCTCACCCGGGGGTTGTACAGTTGCGCAATGTAGCAACTGTCGAGGAGAGGGAGAGCATGACGTGCTGCGCAACGGACTGGAGCCCTGGCATCTGCTGATCGTGGCGATCGTCCTGATCGTCCTGTTCGGCTCGAAGAGACTGCCCGACACGGCGCGTTCGCTGGGCCGTTCCATGCGGATCCTCAAGAGCGAGGCGAGGGCGCTGAAGGAGGAGAGTGCCGCGGACCCGGCCTCCGGTGATCCGGCCGGGCCCGCCGCGCATCCCGTCAGCCCGTCAGAACCGGCAGCGACCGATGGCCGTGGGAGATGAACGAGTCCACGGGCCGCAGCTCGTCCGCCGGCCCGGCGAGGGTGAGTCCGGGGAACCGTTCGAAGAGGGCGGGCAGGGCCACGCGCGCCTCGAGCCGGCCGAGCGGGGCGCCCAGGCAGTGGTGGACGCCGTATCCGAAGGCCAGGTGATCCTTCACGGTGCGGGTGACGTCGAAGGCGCCGGCGTCCGGGCCGTGCTGCTCCGGGTCGCGTCCGGCGGCGGAGTACGCGGCGAGGATCGCCTCGCCCTTGCGGATCACCTTGCCGTCCGGGCCGCCCAGCTCACCGAGGGGCAGGTCCTCGACGGCGTACCGCAGCGGCAGGCTGGCCACCGGTGCCTCGGCCCGCAGGGTCTCCTCGATCACGTCGTCCCAGGAGGCGCGGCCGCCGCGGACGTGCGCGAGCTGGTCGGGGTGGGTGAGCAGCGCGTGGACGGCGTTGTCGAGCAGGTTGACCGTCGTCTCGTGGCCGGCGCTGATCATCAGCATCAGCGTGTCGAGCAGTTCCTGCTCGCTGAGCCGCGTGCCGCTCTCCTCCTCGTGGGCCGCGATCAGCGCGCTGGTCAGGTCGTCGCCGGGCGCCGCCCGTTTGACCGCGACGAGCTCGCCGAGGACGGCGTAGAACCGGGCGTAGATGTCGGTGACTTCGGCGGCGTCGGCCGAGGTGTGGAAGACGCCGTCCACGACGACACGCAGCTCGGGGCCCAGCTCCTCGGGTAATCCGAGCAGTTCGCCGATGACCTGGATGGGCAGCGGATAGCAGAACTCCTCCCGCAGATCGACCGCGTGGCCGTCCGCCCCGCCGCCCGCCCCGGCCTTGGCGATCCGGTCGAGCAGCGCCGCGGTGATCTCCTCGATCCGGGGCCGCAGCGCGGCGGTGCGGCGGGCGGTGAACGCCTTGGAGACGAGGGTGCGCAGCCGTTTGTGCTCGGTGCCGTAGGCCGTGAACATGTTCCGCACCGCGACCCAGGTGTACAGCGGCCAGTCCGGTGAGACCTCGCCGTCGAGCCAGCGGTGCCAGTGCCGGCGCGCGTCCTTCGACACCCGTGGGTCGGTGAGCAGCCGCTTCAGCAGCGGGGAGCTGCTGACCGCCCAGGCCGGGACACCGTGGGGGAGTTCGACGGGGGTGACGGGTCCGCGCTCGCGGATCCGGTCGGCCTCGCCGTGGATGTCGCGGCCGGTCGGGTCGATCACTATCGGTTGTGTGAACTCCATTGAACTCTCCCTGGCTGGCGGCGGTTCGCATGGCACGCGGACGCCTCAGGGGCGGGCGCGCGACACGTCCAGCCAAGTGGCCGCGACCGGGCGGCGCCAGAGGGTCGAGAATCACTGGCCTGATTCAGGCGGCGTGGCCGGCTTCCCGCTCCAGGGGCCGCGCCACCGCCTTGGCGGCCCGTACCTGCTTCCTGCGCTGCCGCCGGCTGATGCGCGGCTCCTGGTCCGGCAGCCACCCGAAGGTGAGGCAGCTGCCGGCCACGCCCAGGAGCAGGCCCACGAAGAAGCCGCCCAGGTTCGAGGTCAGCCAGGTCCCCAGGGAGACCAGCACCCCGATGACCGAGTAGAACAACCGCTGGGAGGGGTTGAAGAGGATCAGTACGCCGCACAGCAGCATCACGGCCGGGAGAAGATAGCCGGCCAGGCCCTGCATGCCGACGTGCAGGATGACGTCCAGCGACGCCTTCAGCGTGAGCAGGACCTCCGCCCCGCCCAGGGCGAGCAGCAGCCCGCCCCAGAAGGGGCGGCCCGCCCGCCACCGGCGGAAGGCGGGCCGGATCTTCCCGCGCGGTCCGCCGGGCATCAGCAACCCGACCCGCTGAAGCCCAGTTTCAGCCCGGGCAGCTTGAACACGCCGGCGGTCGTGGCGTAGTTGGTCTGCCGCAGGTTGGCGATGCGCACGGTGTCGGACTGCTGGCTGAAGACGCCTATCGGACCGCGGCCCAGGTCCCCGGCCTTGTTGAGCTTGCTGGCGTCGTTGCCGATCTCGATGTTCTTGAAGGCCGCGTCGCCCGAGAGCTCCGTGGAGTCGGTGGTCAGGTCGCTGGCCCGGACCTTCTCCGCGCCGCCACCCGCCCTGATGACCAGGTTCGTGCCGCCCAGGTCCACGCTCTGGCACAGCTTGGTGAGCGTCGCGTCCTTGATCACGGACGTGACGACCAGCACCTGACCGCCGCTGTCACCCGCGTTCGGGCTGCCCTCGGCCATCTCGTCCAGGCCGCCGAACTGCGCGAAGCCGGTGCCGTTCAGCTCGGTGGCGGTGACCGTGAACGGCATGCCGGAGATCGCGAACTGCACGCCCAGCGCCCCTTCGGCGGTGAGGACCGCGAGGCCGGCGGCGACCGCGGCGGCCGGCACCGCCATCACCGCGGCCCGGCGTGCCCGGACCCGCCCGCGTCGCGCGGGAACGTCACCGACGTCGGCGGTGGCGGGGCCTTCCGGTCTTTCGGAGGTGTGCTCGGCGGAGGAGGTCATGTCTGCTCCAGGTGCGTGTCGGTGCGGATCGGACGTCGGTGGCACGTTGCCCTGGCGCGGACACCGACCGCGTGCGCACGTCTCCCCGCAACTCCCGTTGGTTGCAAGGGCTTTCTCGTTGCGCCGCAGTAGCCGACTCGGAAGTTACCGGGGGTTACATGAAGGGTCAAGGGAAGTGTGGACAAAGAGTGTGGGATGTGTGCCGCATGTGAGTCACCGTCCTTCGTGAAGGCGCAGAGAACGCACAACTCCCTTGCGAGGCCTTGACGTTGGCTGACGCCCAGGTCTACAACTCTCCTCGTCCCACCGGATCCGTGGCGCCGGATCCGCCGCGCGGCACTGTCCGCGTGTTCCGGACTGCTCGTCCCGTACGGGCAGCTTGCCGCCCGGCGCGTCCGCACGGGCTTTCCGCTGCCCGAGTCCGCTCCTCCACGGCATCGGCACGGGCCCTTCCTCAGCGCGCCGTGCCACCAGCCACCCCCCGCTCGGCCCGGCCGGAGGCCTGTCCCCGTGCGCGCCTCCGGCCGGTCACCGGACTGCCGTTGCCGGTCCGTCACGTACGGAGAAGGCGTAACGGGCCGGCGGCGGCGGACGCCGAACCGCGTCCCCGCACCCTCACCCCGCTTCAGAGAAGAGGTACACCCGCATGCGTACGCGCACCCTCCTCACCCTCACCGCCGCCGTCGCCGCCCTGGGCCTCACCGCCCCCGCCTCGGCGGCCGACACCCCCGTCCTGACCACCACCGACGGCGCGGCCGTCGCGGTCGGCGATGTCCTCGACGCGTCCCTGGCGAGCGGCACCGCCGCCACCTTCTACTCCAGCGCGACCGGCACCAGCGGCATCTCGTGCACCTCGTCGGCGTTCGCCGCCACCGTCACCGACAACCCGGCCGCTCCCGGCACCGCCACCGAGTCCCTGACCTCACACAGCTTCGACACCAGCGGCTGCACCGCCAACGTCGTCGGAGTGCTCGGCGTCAGCGGCATCACCGTCGACAACCTGCCCTACACCACCAGCGTGTCCTCGGACGGCACCGTCTCCGTGACGCCGGGCGCGGGCTCCGCCATCCAGTCCACGGTCCGGCTGCGCACCCTGCTCGGCACCATCAACTGCGTCTACCGGGCACCCAGCCTGACCGGCACGGCGAGCAACGCCGACAACAGCATCACCTTCACCAACCAGCAGTTCACGAAGACGTCCGGCTCGTCGCTGTGCTTCGCCAACGCGTTCTTCACCGCCAAGTACTCGCCGGTGACCAAGGGAGGCGTCGCCGTCAACGTCAACTGACCGCTGACGAGCGTCGGTTCAGCGCCGACGCAGCCGTACCGCCAGGGCGGCGCCGCCGGTGAGCAACAGCACCGCCGCGGCGCCGCCCGCCAGCATGGGGGTGGACGGGCCGGAGGCGGATTCGGAGGTGGGTCCGGACGCGGACTCAGAGACGGGCTCGGAGGTGGGGCCGGAGTTCGAGGCCAACGGGGTGCTCTCCTTCTCCACTCCCCGCGACTCCTTCTCCTCCTGCTTGTTCTCCGGGAGCGTCCCGTCCTTCTTCTCCGGGAACACCACGTCCGAGCAGGAGTAGTACGTGTCCGGCGTACTGCTGTTCTGCCAGACCGTGTACAGCACGTGCCGCCCGGACCGGTCGGACGGCAGGGTCGCCTCGACGCGGTACGCGCCGTCCGTCAGGGCCGGGTCCGTCACCTCGGCGAACGGCTTCGCGGGCAGGTCGGACCAGGACAGCGGCCCGGCCGGGTCGTAGCCGGGCTTCGTCAGGTACATCCGGAACGTGCCGGTGTGCGGGATCGTCGATACGTACCGCATGGTCAGCGTCTCGCCGGGCGTCATCCGGGTCGCCGGCCAGTCGGCGCGGGCGAGGTCGAGCCCCTTGTATCCGGGCAGGCCCCCGCTGCACAGCTTCCCGTCGGGGACGACCTGCCGGTCCCGGCCGTCCACGTTCGCCACCCGCAGGTTGTCCCACGCCGCGAAGGGCGCGCCGTTCGCCGCGACGGCCGCACGGCACGCCGCCGAGCCCGCTCGCCCGCCGCCCTCGGGGGAGCAGGCCACCACCCGGCTCACCGGATCCGTCGGCGCACCGTGCGCCCGCGCCGGACCCGCCGCCCACAGCGGCAGCAGCAACGGGGTCACGAGGGCGGCCGCGAGCGCGGCGCGGTGTGCGGTCGTACGGGGCATCCGTCTGCGTCTCCTCGGCCGGGCCGGAGCGGTCGGTAGTGCAATACGGGCAACCGGCCCGGCGCGTTCACCGCGCCACGACCTGTTCGAAAAGGGGGCCATTCGCGCCCAACTGCCCACCATAGAGGGTTGGTTTCCGGCTCGATCGAGGGTTTCCCCCGTATCCCGATGACCTTCCCTTTGCCTATCGTTCGAGCACAGCTGACCCACAGGTAACCCCGGACGGGTCCGCTCCCCACACGCCTGGCCGGCCACCGCGTCGCTCTTTCGAACCACCCCCCTCCGCTTCAGCGAGGAAGCGCATCCACCGCCGCTCCGCCCAGCCCGGAGTCCGGCCACGAAAGGCAACGACCGTGCGTATCTCCCCAGAGCTCAGACGGAAGCTGATATCCGTCACTGCCGTCTCCGCCGCCCTGCTGACCGCCGCCCCCGCCTCGGTCGCCGTCGCCCAGGAGACCGCCCCCCGGCCCACCGTCCCGGCCGCCCAGGCCGAGGCCGCCCCCGGCACCCCGGCCGAGCGGCTCATCGTCGGCTACAAGTCCGGCGCCAGCGAGGCCAAGTCCGACAAGGCCGCCGCCGCCGACGCCGCGGCCAAGGCCGAGAAGACCGGCGAGGACGTCGACTTCCAGCGCCGCCTCGGCACCGGCGCCGCCCTCGTCGACCTGGGCACGAACCCCGCCCGGGCGGACGTCGCCGACGTCGTCGCCCAGTACCAGGCCGACCCGCAGGTCGCCTACGTCGTGCCGGACCGCCTGAACAAGCCGACGGCCGTCACGCCGAACGACACCGACTACGGCAAGCAGTGGGACCTGTTCGAGTCCACCGCGGGCATGAACGTCCCCGCCGCCTGGGACACCACCACCGGCACCGGCGTGACCGTCGCCGTCATCGACACCGGTTACGTCGCCCACTCGGACCTGGCCGCGAACATCGTCGGCGGCTACGACTTCATCTCCGACACGGCCGTCTCCGTCGACGGCAACGGCCGTGACAGCAACCCGGCCGACCCGGGCGACTGGAACAACGCGGGCGAGTGCGGCCCGGGATTCCCCGCGTCCAACTCCTCCTGGCACGGCACCCACGTGGCCGGCACCATCGCCGCCGCCACCAACAACGGCAAGGGTGTCGCCGGTATCGCCTACGGCGCGAAGATCTCCCCGGTCCGCGTGCTGGGCAAGTGCGGCGGCTACGACTCCGACATCATCGACGCCATCACCTGGGCGTCCGGCGGCAGCGTCTCGGGCGTGCCCGCCAACACCAACGTCGCCAAGGTCATCAACATGAGCCTCGGCGGGGGCGGCGCCTGCTCCAGCGCGACCCAGAGCGCCATCAACGGCGCCGTGAACCGCGGCACCTCGGTCGTCGTCGCGGCCGGCAACGAGAACCAGAACGTCTCCAACGCCTCCCCGGCGAACTGCAACAACGTGATCACGGTCGCCGCGACCAACCGCGCGGGCAGCCGTGCCTCCTACTCCAACTACGGCTCGCTCGTCGACATCGCCGCCCCCGGCGGCGAGACCAGGACCTCCAAGGCCAACGGCATCCTGTCCACGCTGAACTCGGGCACCAAGACGCCGTCGAGCGAGAACTACGACTACTACCAGGGCACCAGCATGGCCACCCCGCACGTCGCGGGCCTCGCCGCCCTGATGAAGTCGGCCAACTCGGCCCTCACCCCCGCGCAGATCGAGTCGGCCATCAAGGTCAACGCCCGTGCGCTGCCCGGCACCTGCTCCGGCGGCTGCGGCGCCGGCCTCGCGGACGCCGCCAAGACGGTCCAGGCCGTCAAGGGCGGTACGTCCACCGGCACGACCTTCTCCAGCACCACCGCCGTCGCCATCCCGGACAGCGGCCCGGCGATCGAGTCGCCGATCAGCGTCACCGGCCGCAGCGGCAACGCCCCGTCGGCCCTCCAGGTCGGCGTCGACATCACCCACACCTACCGCGGCGACCTCGTCATCGACCTGATCGCGCCGGACGGTTCGGCGTACCGTCTGAAGTCCGCAGCCTCCGACTCCGCCGACAACGTGAACACCACCTACACGGTGAACGCCTCCGGTGAGACCGCCAACGGCACCTGGAAGCTGCGTGTCCAGGACACCGCGGCGCAGGACACCGGCACGCTCAACGGCTGGAAGCTGACCTTCTGATCCTTCTGAATCTCCTGGTCCTCCTTCGACGAGGACGCTGAACGGGCAACTCGCAAGCGGGCGGGCCGACCGGTGCGGATGGGGCACCGGGCGGCCCGCCTTTACGTGCGGCCGCACAACCCCCACAGTTAGATACCGAACGTGCTGTTTTCTTTCACCAGTTGCGATTGATTTGCCGGATCTGCACCCGCACTCCGGCACACTGGTGTGGTGAACACCGTCTGAGGGTGAGTTATCGTGTACGCGGGGTTAAAAACAAACGGCATGACCCGTTCATTTCGGTCCCGGGAGAGTTCAGTCGATGGCGAGGCAGTTGCGAGCCGAGCAGACCCGCTCGACGATCATCACGGCCGCCGCTGACCTGTTCGACCGTCGTGGCTACGAATCGACCAGTCTCAGCGACATCGTGGAGCACGCTCAGGTCACCAAGGGCGCCCTGTACTTCCACTTCGCGGCGAAGGAGGACCTCGCCCACGCGATCCTCGAACTCCAGTCGCACACGGCCCGCCGGCTGGCGGCGGAAACCGACCATCGCGGCCACACGTCCCTCGAGGCGCTGATGCGCCTCACGTTCGGCATCACCCGTATGTCCGTCGAGGACCCGGTCCTCAGGGCCGGCCTGCGGCTCGCCACCGGAGGGATCCGGCCCCGTCCGCCGCTGAGCCATCCGTTCACGGAGTGGCTGGACATCGTCACGGCCCGGCTCGTCGGCGCGGTCAGGGACTCCGACGTCCACCCGGACATCGATATCGATGTCGTGGCCCACTCTCTGGTCTGTTTCTTCGTCGGCACCCGGGTCGTGGGCCGCTCCCGCGAGCCCGTCACGCGCCAGCCCCGCCGGACGGCCGAGATGTGGAACATACTCATCCGCGGCCTGGTCCCGGTGACCCGCCGCGCCCGCTACCTGAGCCTGGCGGCCCGCCTGGAACGGGAACTGGCACCGGTCTGACGGTCTCGGGCGGGATGATGCGCCCCGGGTGAGCCACGGCCCCGACCGGGCCGGCCGGGACATGGCGCCCGCGCGCTACGGTGAGCCGCATGCCCGACACCCCATCCGCACCCGTGCTCCTCGGCGACCAGCCGGGCTCCTTCCCCCACAGCGTGCTCGCCGAGCGGCACCCGGCCATCATCCGGCAGGTGCGCGAGGCCTTCCCGTACGAACCCGGGCAGCACCGCGCGCTCGACGAACTGCTGGCGAACTGCACCAAGGGCGAGATCGAACCGCTCCCCGCCGACGCGCACGACCGCAACCTCTGGGAGACCTGGGGGCTGCGCGAGTACAGCGGCCGGTCCTGGTTCGACGTGCCGTGGCTCTGGTCCGAGAGCTGGTTCTACCGCCGACTGCTCCAGGCCGTCGGCTACTTCGGCCCCGGCCCCTGGCAGGGTATCGACCCCTTCCGCCCCTTCAAACTGGCCGAACTCGACTCCCGTGAGACCGACGAGGAACTGGCCGCGCTCGACGACCTCGCCGGCCTGCCCGCCGGTGAACAGGCACAGGCCCTGCTGCACGGCTCCCTCTGGGGCAACCGCGCCGACCTCGGCTTCCGTCTCTCCGCCGAGGGCGCACGGACCACTGACGCCGCCCCCGGGCTGGTGGCCGACGACAGTGACCGCCTGTGGGCCCTGCTCGGCGACTCCGGTACGGGCACCCTGTGCCTGGTCGCCGACAACGCCGGCCGCGAACTCGTCCCCGACCTGCTCCTCATCGCCCATCTCCTGGCCCACGGGCGCATCGGACGGGCCGTCCTGCACGTCAAGCCCTACCCGTACTACGTCTCCGACGCCACCACCGCCGACGTCGTCGACGCACTGCGCCGGCTGACCGGTGCCGGGGGAGCGGCCGCCGCGTACGGACAGCGTCTGTGGTCCGCCCTGGCAGACGGCCGCCTGACCCTCCGCGCCCATCCCTTCTCCTGCGCCCCGCTGCCGTACGAGCAGATGCCCGGCGACCTGCGCGCCGACTTCGCCTCGGCCACACTCACCGTCGTCAAGGGCGACCTCAACTACCGCCGCCTGGTGGGCGACCGGCTCTGGGCTCCGACCACGCCGTTCCCGGACGTCACCGCGTACTTCCCCGGCCCGGTCGCCGCCCTGCGCACCCTGAAGTCCGACGTGATCACCGGCCTCGACGCGCGGACCGAGGCCGAACTGGTCGCCGCGGAGGACCAGCGCTGGCGCACCAGCGGCACGCACGCGCTGATCCAGATGAGCATCCCCGGGTAGGTCAGAACACCCTCACGTCCTGCCACACCAGCCGGTGGTCCGACGTCGGGACCGTCGTGCCGTCCCCCACCAGCCGGTACAGGGGGTCGCCGGGCGTCGGCCAGAACACGCCGTTCGCGCCCGGTGCCAGCCCCCGGGACGGGATGACGTGGTCGACGCGCAGGTTGCCGGGCGCGGTGTCGCCGAAGTCGGCGGTGTCGTACGCCGGATCACCGATGTGCGAGGCGTTCGCGCCGCCCTGGAGCCGGGCCGCTTCCACCCCGCCCCTGCTCGCCGGCGGCTCGGCCGGCAGGTTGACCGCCGGGTGCTCCAGCAGCTGCCGTACGGCGTGGTCGTAGCTGTCGCCGTCGTACGGATCGGCGTTGAGGTCTCCCGCGATCACGAACCGCGCCCCGGGCCGCAGTCCGCCGCGCCGGCCCCGGTCGTCGTACAGGTAGGCGCCGCGCCGGCGTCCCCCGATGTAGTCGGCCCACAGGCGTATCTCGTCGTGGTTGCGCCGGCCGTTGCGGTCCTCGGGGCCGTCGAAGGTGGGCGGGGTCGGGTGCGACACCAGGAAATGCACGGTGGACCGGCCGATCCGCACGGGCACGTCCCAGTGGCTCTTGGAGGACAGGCGCAGGATCGCCCGGGCCTCGTCGCTGTAGTAGCCCTCGGGCATGACGTTGCCCGGCATGTCCTTCCACAGGAAGTGCTGGAAGGTGCGCACCGCGCGCGTGTCGATCGGGTACTTGGACAGCACGACCATGCCGTACTGGCCGGGGAACCAGCCGTACCCGTAGGCGTCCTGCCCGTAGGCGTCCGAACCGGGCGTCGTCACGGCCCCGTTCTTCCCGTCCAGGTCCACTCCCGTGGCGACGCCCGTGTTCACGGGGCCGGTGAAGCGGTACGGATAGCGGACCGCGCGGGCGCCACGCTGCCCCACCTCCAGGTAGTCGCGCAGGAACAGGCGGACCGCCGCGCCCTGGTCGTCGTAGTCGAACTCGTTGATCAGCAGCACGTCCGGGTCGACCCGCTGGATCGTCTCGGCGGCATTGCGTGCCTGGGTGTTGTCCGGGGTGGACAGGTCCCGGACCAGGGCGCCCCGCGCGGAGCGGTTCAGGGAGGCGTTGAACGTGGCGAACCGCACGGTGCGCCCGTGCCGTTCGGACGCCGAGGCGCTCAGGGCGGTCGCACCGGCCAGCGCCGCCCCCGCGAGCGAGGTGAGCGCGGCCCGGCGCGGCAGGGCTCGGGACTGCTTCATGGTGGACTCCGGTGAACGAGGTGAACGAGAGGGACGTGACTGCCAGGGTTCGGGCGTAAGTCTGCGCGCGTAGAGGTGAACGCCACAAGGCCCGGCGAGAACTCCCGCATTCATGCCCGATTCACGCGATGGTGTGATCATGTCCCGCCCGGCGGATGCCGCCGCGAGGTGCCGGGTAGGGCCCGGCCATGACGCAGCCGTTCGAACTCCCGCACTTCTACATGCCGCATCCCGCGCGGCTGAACCCCCATCTCGACGAGGCCAGGGCCCATTCGACCGACTGGGCGCGCGAGATGGGCATGCTGGAGGGATCCGGCGTCTGGGAGCAGGCCGACCTCGACGCGCACGACTACGGCCTGCTCTGCGCCTACACTCACCCCGACTGCGACGGCCCCGCCCTCTCCCTCATCACCGACTGGTACGTGTGGGTCTTCTTCTTCGACGACCACTTCCTGGAGATGTACAAGCGCAGCCAGGACCGCGTCGCCGGCAAGGCCCACCTGGACCGGCTGCCCCTCTTCATGCCGCTGGACCTCTCGACTCCCGTACCGGAGCCGGAGAACCCGGTCGAGGCGGGCCTCGCCGACCTGTGGGCGCGTACGGTCCCGAAGATGTCGCAGGACTGGCGCCGCCGCTTCGCCGTGGCGACCGAGCACCTGCTGAACGAGTCCCTGTGGGAGCTGTCCAACATCAACGAGGGGCGGATCGCCAACCCCGTCGAGTACATCGAGATGCGCCGCAAGGTGGGCGGCGCCCCCTGGTCGGCGGGCCTCGTGGAGTACGCGACGGCCGAAGTGCCCGCATCCGTCGCGGAGTCCAGGCCGCTCAGGGTGCTGATGGAGACGTTCTCCGACGCCGTGCACCTGCGCAACGACCTGTTCTCCTACCAGCGGGAGGTCGAGGACGAGGGCGAGAACAGCAACGGCGTGCTCGTCCTGGAGACCTTCTTCGGCTGCACCACCCAGGAGGCCGCCGACACCGTCAACGACATCCTCACCTCCCGCCTCCAGCAGTTCGAGCACACGGCGTTCACCGAAGTGCCCGCGGTGGCCCTGGAGAACGGCCTCACTCCCGGCGAGGTCGCGGCCGTGGCGGCGTACACCAAGGGACTCCAGGACTGGCAGTCCGGCGGCCACGAGTGGCATCTGCGCTCCAGCCGCTACATGAACGAGAACGCGCGCGGCACCAGGCCGTGGCCGGGATGCAGCGGCATGGGCACCTCCGCCGCCGACGTCCGCGCCCTGCTCGCCGCGGCAGGAGCCGAGCGGCTGCGCGCCTACACGCACGTGCCGTACCAGAAGGTCGGGCCGTCCCGGATCCCCGACATCCGCATGCCGTTCCCGCTTCAGCTCAGCCCGCATCTCGACGCCGCCCGCCGGAACCTGACCGACTGGGTCAACCGCATGGGCATCCTCGGCGAGGGCGTCTGGGACGCGGACAAACTCCGGGCCTACGACCTCCCGCTCTGCTCGGCGGGCCTCGATCCGGACGCCACGCCCGAGGCTCTCGACCTCAGCGCGCAGTGGCTCGCCTGGGGCACCTACGGCGACGACTACTACCCGCTGGTCTACGGCCACCGCCGCGACCTGGCCGCCGCCCGGCTGACCACGGCACGCCTGTCCGACTGCATGCCGGTCGCCGGCGAGGCACCGCCGGTCCCCGCCAACGCCATGGAGCGCGGCCTTCTCGACCTGTGGCTGCGCACCACCGCGGACATGACGCCCGAGGCGCGGCGCACCCTGAAGGACGCCATCAACGTCATGACCGAGAGCTGGGTGTGGGAACTGTCCAACCAGCTCCAGAACCGCGTCCCCGACCCGGTCGACTACCTGGAGATGCGCCGCGCGACCTTCGGCTCCGACCTCACCTTGAGCCTGTGCCGGATGGGCCACGGCCCGGCCGTCCCGCCCGAGATCTACCGCAGCGGCCCGGTCCGCTCCCTGGAGAACGCCGCGATCGACTTCGCGTGCCTGACCAACGACGTCTTCTCGTACCAGAAGGAGATCGAGTACGAGGGCGAGATCCACAACGCGGTCCTCGTCGTGCAGACCTTCTTCGGCTGCGACTACCCGACCGCCCTCGGCATCGTGCACGACCTGATGAGCCAGCGCATGCGGCAGTTCGAGCACGTGGTCGAGCACGAACTGCCCGTCCTGTACGAGGACTTCCGGCTCACGGACGAGGGGCGCGCCGTCATGCGGGAGTACGTGTCGGATCTTCAGAACTGGATGGCTGGCATCCTCAACTGGCACCGCGAGGTGGACCGTTACAAGGCCGACTGGCTGGCCCGGCGCGCCCACGGCTTCCTCCCGGACCGGCCGCCCGCCCTGCCCGTGCCCGCTCCCGGCTGAGGCGGCGCTTCCCGGCCAGACCCGCTCGGAACGGGACATCGCGAAACCCCCGGCAGTGCGCCGGGGGTCTTCCTGGGTGAGAGGAACAGACACCAGGTCCCCACCGACGGCGTCATCCAGATCACCGGCCCGGACGGCAAGACCAGTCCACCCCATGCACATCCAGCTGGCCGACTTCCAGCTCCTGGGCCGTGACGCCTGCGACGTGTCGGGCTTCGATCCGGCTGTGGGCGGCACCCGCACGCCGATCCGCTACGACGCCGGCACCTCCATCCCGCTCGCGCCCAACGAGCGCGGCCGGAAGGGCGTCTTCCGGGAGCCCGGGAACCAGATGCCGCGCGTCATGGGGGAGTTCGACGGCGCGCACGGCCGGTTCATGTACCACTGCCATCTGCTGGAGCACGAGGACATGGGCATGATGCGGCCCTTCGTCGCGATGCCTGAGCAGGTGCTGAAGTTCGACCACGACGGTGCCCACGGCGGCCACGGGGAGGGCCACACGGGCTGACCGGCACAGCGACCACGGCTCGCGCCGCGCCCGGTACCCCGGGTGCGGCGCGAGCCGTGCCGTCGTTCCCGCCTGTCCGGCGGCACGCACCACCCAACCGACGCCGGATCAGTCTCACTCGTTCGTGGCTCATCGCGCGCCGGAGCGCCGGGTAGAGCACCAGCCGTGATCGTTCCGCATCCGACGGGGGCGATCCGCACCATCCGGAGGCGAGCCATGGAACAGACCGCGCTGCGGCCCAAGCCGATGCCGGGTCAGGATCCCGACGGGGCGGCGTCGGCGACGGGGCGCGGCCCCGCGCGGCCCCGCCCGCGCACCGCCCGGCGTCGCGGGAGGCGGCTGCTCAACGTGCTGTGCGCCGCGTTCGCCGGCACGGTCCTGGTCCTGTCCGGGATCTGCCTCGGGGCGATGGGCGCCACGGTGATCGGCAAGGGCGGAGTCATCGATCCGCGAGGGCGGCACACGCCGTCGCCGCCCAGCACCTCGCCGTCCGCCGCCGCGTCCGCGCCCGCCGCCGTGACCCTCGGCGTGCAGGTCATGGACGCCGGGAAGCCGGGGGCCCTGGTCGTCGGGCTCCACGTCCCGGGGCCGGCTCAGGAGGCGGGCCTGGTGCGCGGCGACCTGCTCCTCGCCTTCGGCCCGACCCGCATCGACACGGCCGCCGACCTGGCCCGGGCCGTCGCCCGCGCCCGCCCCGGCGCGGAGGTGAAACTGACGGTGCGGCACCGCAGCGGCGGCTACCAGCAGCTGACGGTCGTACCGGCCGTCGTCACGTGAGCCACATCGTCACGTGAGCCACGTCGTCACCGACCCACGTCGTTACCTGACCCACGTCGTCACGTGACCACCCGGAAGTGGCTCGTGAGCCGCCCCGAGTCGTCCAGGACGTGGAAGGCGATCCCGGGCGGCGCGTCCCGGTCGGCGACCTGCTCGCCCTCCCAGGGCAGCCGCAGCGTCCACGTCACACCAGGGCCGACCACCAGCGGCCGCCCCGCGAACGAGGTCGCGGCGGGGGTGTGCGCGTGGCCGGTGATCAGACCCGCGATCTCGGGCCGGCGGGCCAGCAGCCCGGCCAGCCGGCCGGACTCCCGCAACTGGCACGAGTCGGGCAGCGGGTGGTGCAGTGCCACCGGCGGGTGGTGGAAGGCGAGCAGAGCCGGAAGGCCGCCGTCGAGTTCGTCGAGGGTCGCCTCGATCCAGCCGTACGTCTCCTCGTCCAGCTCCCTGTCGTCGCTGCCGGGGACGCTGGAGTCGCACATCAGCACGGCACCGTCGTCGAAGACCTGCACGCTGTTGACGGGCCCCTCCGCCCCCGGCAGGCCCAGCAGCGCCTTGCGGTAGGGCGCGCGGCTGTCGTGGTTGCCGGGGCAGGTCAGCACGGGGAACGGGACGTCGCCGTCGCGCAGCCCCAGGATGCGGGCGGCCTCCTCGTACTCCGGCTCGGTGCCGTGGTCCGCGATGTCCCCGGTCACCAGCAGCGCGTCCACATTCCGCCGAGCTCTCGACTTCGCTCGAGCAGGGGGGACCCCCATGGGCAGCTCCCACAGCCGGTCGCGCACCCGCTCGGCGCGTTCCGTCGCCCGCGTGCTCCCGTCCAGATGCAGATCGCTGATGTGTGCGAGTACGAGCACGGTCGTACGCCCCTCGATCGAACGGCTAATGGATGTCGAGCATCTAACCATTACTTCTAACGCCTGAGCAATCCTCTGCCATTAGCGGCGATGTTCGGGCGAAGTCCCCAGACGGCTCGCGTCGCCCCCTCCGGCCGGGCAGGATGCTGCCCGTAGCCCCTTCGTCCGTCCCTGGGAGGCCCGGATGACCGGAAGCACGGTGGTGTCCTTCACCGCCGACGACTACAGGGCCCGTATGGAGCGCGCCGCGCGGACGGCCGCCGAGGCCGGCCTCGCGGGCCTGCTGGTGGCCCCAGGTCCGGACCTGGTGTGGCTCACCGGTTACACGCCACCGGCGGTCACAGAACGGCTTACCCTGCTGGTCCTCGCCGCCGGACAGGACCCCGTCCTCGTCGTCCCCGCCCTGGAGGCCCCGGACGCGCAGAAGGCGGCCGGCGCCTCCGCCCTGACCCTGCGCGACTGGACCGACGGCAAGGACCCCTACGCCGCCACCGCCGCTCTGCTCGACACCTCGGGCCGGTTCGGCATCAGCGACAACGCCTGGGCGCTGCACCTGCTGGCGTTGCAGCAGGCCGT
This sequence comes from Streptomyces azureus, assembly GCF_001270025.1. Classification (NCBI taxonomy): domain Bacteria; kingdom Bacillati; phylum Actinomycetota; class Actinomycetes; order Kitasatosporales; family Streptomycetaceae; genus Streptomyces; species Streptomyces azureus. The sequence continues at coordinate 70,873 of NZ_DF968268.1, forward strand.
GCCCGGCAGCTCCTACACCTCGCTCACCGAGGCCCTGCCGATGCTGCGCGCCGTCAAGGACGCGGCGGAGATGGAGCTCATGACGGCCGCGGGAGCCGCCGCCGACGCGACGTTCGAGGAGATCCGCGACGTGCCCTTCGCCGGCCGCCGGGAGGCGGAGGTGGCCGCCGACCTCGACCGGCTGCTGCGCCGGTACGGACACGAGCAGGTCGACTTCACCATCGTCGCCTCAGGCCCGAACGGCGCCAACCCGCACCACGAGGCCGGCGACCGCGTCATCGAACGCGGCGACATGGTCGTCCTGGACTTCGGCGGCCTGAAGGACGGCTACGGCTCCGACACCTCCCGCACGGTCCACGTCGGCGAACCCACCGACGAGGAGCGCCGCGTGCACGACATCGTGCGCGAGGCCCAGGAGGCGGGGTTCCGCGCCGTGCGGCCTGGCGCCGCCTGCCAGGACGTCGACCGGGCCGCCCGCGCGGTCATCGCCGACGCCGGCTACGGCGAGTACTTCATCCATCGCACCGGACACGGCATCGGCGTCACCACCCACGAGCCGCCATACATGATCGAGGGCGAGGAGCGGCCCCTCGTGCCCGGCATGTGCTTCTCCGTGGAACCCGGCATCTATCTGCCCGGCCGGTTCGGCGTGCGCATCGAGGACATCGTGACCGTCACCGAGGACGGTGGACGGCGTCTGAACACCACCGCCCGCGAGCTGGTCATAGTGGAGTGACGCCACCGATGTCCCCCACACGCCTCCCGAACGGCAACGGCGCGACCATGACCAAGGCACCGACACCCACCGCGGACACCGTCCGCCGACTGGTCCGTTCCCTCCTCAAGGATGGCCAGGACGGGCAGGACGGCAAGGACATCAAGCAGGGCAAGGAAGGCAAGGGCGGCAGGGAGGCCCGGCAGGGAAGGGGCCCCGCCGCCGGCCTCGACGTCCGGCCCGCCACCGAGGGTGCCGACCCGGCCACCTGGTGGGTCGGCACCCGTCATGTGCTGCGCCTCGCCCCCGATCGCGAGGCCACCGTGCGCCAGCGCCGCGAACTGCGCCTGCGCGACCTCGTCCGCCCGCACGTCCCGGTGGCGGTGCCGGTCAGCGTGGCGCACGGCGAGTGGGCGCCCGGGCTGGCCTGCACGCTGGACACCAAGGTGCCCGGCGGCTCGGGAGAGGCGCACGACCTGTCCGCCGTCGGCGAGGCCGACCTCGCCGGACTGCTCACGGGGCTGCGCGAGGTGCCGGTCCGGCAGGCCGAGACCCTCGGCGTGCCGCGTGCCGCGCCGCGCTCCCTGGAGGCGCTGCGCCGGGCCGCCGTACGGGCCGCCGAACGCCTCGCCGGCGCCGACGAGTTCGACGCCGACCGCCTGAACCAGCTCACGGCGCCCGCCGCGGCCCAGCTCGCCGCCCAGTCCGGCTCGGCGGTCCTCACCCACCACGCCCTCACGGGCGGCCATCTCGTGGTCAGCGCCGACGGACGGGTGCGCGGCGTCCTCGGCTGGGCCGACGCGGTCGTCGGCGACCCGGCCGAGGACATCGCGGGCCTCGCTCTCGCCGTCGGCTCACCCGCCGCCGTACGCGCCGCCACCCTCGCCGGCTACGGCGCCCGCCCCTGCCTGCGCGGCCTGTGGCTCGCCCGCTGCGACACGGTCGTCCACCTCGCCGGGGCCCTCACGAGCCGGGACGCGGGCCGGCTCACCCTGCTGCGCACGCAGGTGCGCCGGGCCTGGGAGCCGATCCTGCTGGAACGGGTGACGGACCTGCGGGACACGGACGACGCCCTCTAGGCCCAACGCCGTTCAGTTAGGCGTGGGGGCTGTTCGTCAAGGCTGGTGAACGAGGCAGCGGAGC